>NZ_JBEXDT010000165.1:0-10334 GCF_040605905.1 Nonomuraea sp. NPDC005501
CTCGGGGACGGTCGCCGCCTGGTACTGGCGGGCGCCCCGTACGCCATCGGCGCGGGCGACGGCGACCCGTCGGCGTTCGAGCGGATCCGCGCCCGCCAGTACCAGGCGGCGACCGTCCCCGAGCCGCTGGGCGCGCAGGGCCACCAGATCGTCGACGAGCTGAACCGGGCGTTCGCCGGCGTACCGCCGAGCGGCTACGTCCCGCCCGTCCACCTGACGACGGCGACCAACGTGGGCACCGCCACGTCCTGGGACCCGCCCGGCTACCAGGCCGCCTACGAGAGGATCTGGCGGCCTTAGCGGTCCGGCACCGGGTGCCCCGGCGACGGCGACGCGGCAGGCGCGTGCGAGGGACAGCGGTTCACCCCCACACGAGGTCCACTATCGACCCCGCGATGAACAGAACCAGGGCCGCCCATTTCACCGGATCGCCGGTGGCCTGCCGCCCGAGGAGGAACAGGCCCCAGGAACTCAGGACCCGTACGGCGGCCACGGTCACGCGCACATGGGTGTTGATTCTGACCCGCCGATGTTGCAGGGCCATCGCGAAGGCGCTTCCGGCGACGAAAACGGCCCACCCCACGACTGCCGGGATGACCTGTCGCAGGGCGAGGAAGAAAGCGGCGACCCCTGCCGCACCGACCGTAACCATCAAGGGAATGACGCAGCCGGACAGACCCCCATCGGGGCCGTACCTCCTGTGTTGCGCGGCCAGGAAAGAATGCGCCTGGTCCGACAAGCCGAGCCGGCGAGCGACCTCCTGTACGGCTGACGTCTCGATGAATATCGCCTGGTCAGGGCATATGCGTTCGTCGTGCTGCTCGCTGCACGGGCATTCCGCTCTGATTCGGGTGCTCGCCCGTTCGATGAATTCCTTGACATCGGCGGCGGACAGCAGCGGCGGCACCGCCGCGGGTGGAGAAACGGAGAACCGATACCCCTTGACATGAGGAATGACAGATCCGTTGACAGGAATGGTGCCCGGGACGACGGGGGCCTCGATCGGTGCGCCCAGGATCGTCTCGGCCAGCTGTTTCGGCAGGTGGTCGTACTTCGCGAACTCCCGGATCTCACGAAGTAATGCGCGTTGTCGCGTCGCCCGCTTGTGGGCCCTCCGTAACCGCTCGCGACCTACGAGATCGAGTGCGACCGCCAGTCCGGCGAGAAACTGGAGCAGCTTTCCCGACTTGGCCAACCACCACGCCGCCGGATGCTCACCCGATGCTTGTGACAGTCCATACAGAAAGGTGGACACGCCGTCGACCTTACCCAGACACGCCCGCCGCGCCTCTTGATCTGCCCCCTACGGGCGTCTCCGGGAGCGGCTTCCGGCGGCCTCGGTTCCACCGCCCGCCACGGGGGTTCGTGGGGACCGTCGGCCAACGGAGGCGCGAATTTTACGGATCCGAGGGTGACAGCTGGGAGACGAATGTGGTGGCCTGCGGTGCAACGCAGCTTTTGTCGAGTCCGCGCCGGCCGATCCATCTGGAGGATGCGATGGAGTCGCTGAACGTCACCGTGGAAACCGAGACCAGGCGCACCGTCGCGCACCTGCAGGGTGAGATCGACCTCGCCACCGCCGAGCTTCTGAAGAAGAGCCTGAACACCATGATCGAGCACCAGTCCGTGTCCGCGCTGGAGGTCGACCTCAGCCAGGTGTCGTTCATCGACTGCTCCGGGCTGCGCGTGCTGATGGCGCTCAAACGATCGTTGCAGAGCAGGGGCGGCACCCTCAGCCTCGCTCATCTCTCCCCGTCGGCCGAGCGGCTGCTCGCCGCCGCGGGGCTGGACGACCATCTCTCGGCGCGCGAGCGCCGCGGCCCGCTCACGCCGGCCTGACGCCCCGGCGCGGAAGGGGGCGCACGCCAGGGCGAGGTGCGAAAGCCGCATTTTCGGGGAGATGACCGGCGCAATGACACGCCGACCAACCCCAGGAGTGGCCCCCATGACGAGTTCCGCACGTGAGATCGCCGTCGGAGTCGAGGAGGAGTTCCACATCGTCGACTCCGGCACCCGGCACCTGGTCTCCCGGTCCGGTGCCCTGCTGGAGCGGTTGCCGGAGGACCGGTTCACGCGGGAGCTGCAACGGTCGGCCGTGGAGGCCAACAGCAAGCCCGTCACGGGGCTCCAGGACCTGGCGCGGGACCTGATCGAGCTGCGTTCGACGCTGACGGGCGTCGCCGACGAGCTGGGCCTGGGCATCGTCGCGGCGGGCAGCGTGCCGCTGGGCGACGCGGACCGGATGAAGGTCTCCCCCGATCCCCGTTACGAGCAGATGCTCGACGACTACCAGCTCCTCACCCGGGAGCAGCTCATCTGCGGCACGCAGGTGCACGCCGAGGTGGCCGACCGCGACCTGGCCGTGCTGGTGTCGCACCGGGTGACGCCGTGGCTGCCGCCGCTGCTCGCGCTCAGCTGCAGCTCGCCGTACTGGCTGGGGGCGGACACGGGGTACGCGAGCTACCGCACGATGGTGTGGCAGCGCTGGCCCACCGCCGGGCCGATGAGCCGGTACGGCTCTGCCGCCGAGTACGAGGGGATGGTGGAGGACCTGGTGCGCTCCGGGGTGATCAGCGACCCGGGGATGATCTACTTCGACGTCCGGCCGTCGGCGCACGTGCCGACCGTGGAGCTGCGGGTCTGCGACGCGTGCCCGCGGGTGGACGACATCGTGCTGATCGCCGGGCTGTTCCGGGCGCTGGTGGCGCGGGAGCTGGAGGCCGCCCGGCGTGACCCGGGAGGCGAGGTGCAGCTGGAGCCGGTGCGGGCGGCGACGTGGCAGGCGGCGCGCTCGGGCCTGGAGGGCGAGCTGGTGGACCCCGTCGAGGGCACGCCCCGGCCGGCCGGGGAGGTGGTGCTGCGGCTGGTGGACGACCTGCGCCCGTACCTGGAGGACGCGGGTGACTGGGAGCTGGTGTCGGGGCTGGCGCGGGAGGCGACGGCGCGCGGCAGCTCGGCCGCGCGCCAGCGCGAGGTGCTCGCCCGGCGGGGGCGGATGGAGGACGTGGTGGACTTCCTGGTCGCGGAGACGCGGGCCGGCGCGGCCGTCCTGACGGCGGACGCCTGACCACCCGCGCCCCGGTTCGCGGACGCGGTTGCCGACGTCGGTGGGAGGGCGGCGGCGGGGGTCGGGCTCGGTCCTCGGACACAAACCTTGTGCACACGTGGAGGCTAGGGGCAACCTGAGCCTCCACGAGTCGTTTCTGGGGTCGGTACGTCAGTCGCAGCCCGATCTGGGCGTACAGCTCCGCCTTGTCCAGCGGATCGGCCTCCCGGATTACTCGCGCCAAGTCCCCGAGTGCGGTTATCACTACGCGAATCTCCTCTCGCGGCATACGCCACCTCCCAGTCCCTCGGCCGCGACTCGGGGAGTCGTTTCGCCTCTGGGCAGCACGACTCCATGAGGGCGCGATCTGGTAGACAGCAGCGTCATGGAGGCTGCGCGGATCATCAGCACCGCCGACGAGCCAGGATCGACACCAGCGCGAGCCGTGCCGCCGACAGGGCGGGCTGCCCGCGAGTCTAGAACGCTTCGGCGAAGTCCTCACCTTCGAACAGCACTCCCAGCTCGTCACGGATCCTGATCGTCATGGGGCCGCTTTGCCTTTGTCTCGAACGGTCTTGGCTTCAGCCGAATGAAATCTCTGACCTCAGTTGGCGATCTATACGATGTGACGTGAACGAGTATTAGCCAACCGAGCCCGTCAGCTCGTGGCGGCGTGAGGAGCGTTGGTGTCGGGATGACGGGGCAGACGGCGAAGATCGAATCGCGTTGTGGTGGTTGCGGGGGCACCTTGGTCCGCCAGGTGAACCAGTTCATCGACTGCGGGCAGCTGTGGTGGGATGCCGAGGTCTCCTGCAGGACCTGCGGTGCTGGCTGGTGCGAGCACTCAGGCCCGGGCAAGGCGCCGGAGGATGTCCGCAGTGCCCTGCTGGCGGAACATGGGCCGAGCCGGTTGCGTGTGGTCGGTCCGGCGCCGAGCCCGGTCTCGGTCTTGAAGGTTCTGCGGGAGGTCTGGGGGGTGTCGCTTCCCCAGGCTCGTGAACTGGCCGACGAGCTCACTGACACCGGCTTGGTCGGGACGCTGGCGGAGATGGAGTTTCTGAAGACTCGGCTGCGGAGCCGTGGCGTCGCCGCCGAGGTGAGGTCGAATGCTGGCCCGGAGGGTGAGTGGATTCCCTCGTAGCCAGTCTTTGATCATTCGCCAACAGTGTCCTCCTCGGAGGTGGACGAGGGCCGCCTGGTCTACGAGAGCGCCTTCGAGGTCGGCGCCGCGGTGACCTCCGACGGCGGCAAGCTCATGAAGCGAGGTCACGCCAGCAGCGAGATCTGGAACGCCGCCGTCACCGGTCCGTCGTTCCTGCGATCGGCCGGTCACCGTCGATCTTGAGAATGTCAGAGCATACCTGGCTCGCCGTGAACGCGACGGGAATCAGCACGTCGGCGACGGAATCAGCACGTCGGCGACGATGTTGTGAAGATCGTCGCCAGGGCCGGGAAGCCTCCTACCCAGGCGCGACCGCCAAGATCTCAGAGTGGATCAGCCACCTGGAACGAGGAGACCCACCCATGGTCAGCGTCAGCGTGGAGACTGCGGAGCAGACGGAAGCACGCCTACGACGCGTGATCGCGGCAGCCCGGCTCGTCGTGCACAACGGCGTCTGGTGTTTCCAGGAGTCTCCGGCCGACCGCCCACCAGCCCTTACCGGTGACACACTGGCGGTGGTCCGGGACAACGAGAGCTGGAGCGCCTTGATCCCGTTCGCCCAGGAGCACGACGGCGTCGAACAATTCGGAGTCTTCTCCTTCCATTTCCCCGCCGACCTGGACAACAGTGGCTTCGTCGGCTGGCTGGCCACCCGTCTCAAAGTTCAGCTGGGGACCGGCGTATTCGTCATCTGCGGCAGCAACCGTGCCAGGGGAGGAATCTACGACTACTGGGGCTGCCCCATCGACCTGGTGGATGACGCTCTTGCAGTCATCAAGGAACTACGTGGCGACTGACAGTGATCCTTCGTGCACTCGCATCAGGCCATCGGGAGCGGGCTGCACATACGCGAGAAGCTGACCGCCCGCATCGACCCCCGCTGGCAGAAACCGCAGATACTTCGGCCGCGACAGCGCGCCCACGATCGTCGGCGGCAACCCAGTCCTGCAGGCAGCACCACGACAGGAACTCCCCGACCGTCGCCGTGACCGCATTCGCGGTGGCTGGATCACGGCTACGAATGGGTGGGCGTCCACTGCGCGCCGGCGGTGTGGCAGGTCGACGGTGAGGCGGAAGCGCCGGCCGTCCCAGCCTCTCTGCTGCAGGACGTGCAACCCGTCGACGGGCATCTACGTGGTGGCCTGCCTGGAACGGATGGGGCTCCGGCGTCTGGATGGCGGGAAGGACCCGGATTTTCTTGACGGCCCCGTACCTGATCTCGACGGCATGACAAGAGGCCAGAAGAGCCGTTTTCATCATGACGAGTTGGATCATTGCTGTGGGCCTGCATAGAAGGCATTGACGCGGGCGGCGTGACCGTGCTGGTCCAGTTCGACGACATCGAGGGCACGGTTGCCGTTCTCACGTCGGTAAAGCAGTGCGTAGCCGCCCGGGCTGGTCAGCAGCGCTTCCTCGGTGAAGGTCAAACCCGGGGCCAGTTCCAGTCCGAGCTCGAAGTGCCTGCGCAGCTCTGCCTTGCCATGCAATCGGCCATCGGCACGTCCCCAGCGGCGCACCACGGTAGGGGCGACAAAGTCCACGTTCTCCGCGTAGCAGGCCAAGATCGCATCGAGATCGCGTTGCTTCCACGCTGCCAGCCATGCGTCGGCATGGGCTCGAAGATCCATAGCTCAGTCTCCTACGGGTGCCTGCGTGACTCGACGGGGCCAGTTACTGGAGCATTCGCCCCCACCACCCGGTCGCCAACGAAGTCCGGGAACGGGGTCCACTGCCGCAGGCGGCAGACCGGACCGGATCGCTGAGGCGTTCCTGGCCAGGCGGGACGACGGCCTGCCGGTGTCCGGCGAAGGTCAGAACGCGCGAGCGGCGCGTGGCGGTTTCCTGCCCAGGTCGGGCAATGGCGGCTGTGTCGATGGTCAGTGGACTGGCGCCGTAGACGTTGGAGAGCCTGATTCGTTCGGTGGTTCCGCCGGCGCTGAGTCGGATGATCTGCCGCAGGGTGCTTTGGCCGGCGAAGCCTCCCGGGACCAGTTGGGCCGTACCAGGAGGTGCCGGGACGGCGGGCTGGGCAGGGGATGGCGAGCTTGCGCATATGTGGGCCTTCCGACAGGTCAGCGGTCTTGACGGCAGACAGGTCGAACTCGAGCGTGTGCTCCTCGGAGATCATCGCCTCGGTCGGTCTCCAGCACGGCGTCGTAGGTGATGCCGAAGTCCTTGCGGTTGATCACCGTGCTGCCTCCGAAGCCGACCCGGGTCAGTTCCTGGGTGTCGACGGCGGTGCCGGTGTGGTCGAGGAGATGGTGAGCTGAACTGCTTCGGTCGAGCCCCATGGATCCCAGCGGAGGCCCGCGGCGGTAGGCGTTCGCCACAGCAGCTGTTGTGCGGTCAGCGGAGCATGCGGAAGAAGGTCCGTAGTTCCTCGACGAACAGGCCGGGTTGCTCGAACGCGGCGAAGTGGCCACCCTTGTCCGGTTCGTTCCAGTGCAGGATGTTGGCGAAGCGTTTCTCGGCCCACCGCCGGGACGGCCGGGGGTTCTCCTTGGGGAAGATCGAGCATCCTGCCGGGACGGTCACCAGGTCCGTTGTCTCGGTGGTGAAGAGCCGTTGGACGGGCTTGAAGCTCTCCCAGTAGAGCCGGGCGGCGGATGCGCCGGTGCCGGGTAGCCAGTAGAACATGAGGTTGTCGAGGAGTTCGTCGCAGGTGAGGGCGTTCTCGGGGTGGCCGTCACTGTCGGTCCAGGCGCGGAACTTCTCGATGATCCAGGCGCACAGCAGTGCCGGTGAGTCGAGGAGTCCGTAGCCGATGGTCTGTGGCCGGGTGGACTGCTCCAGTGAGTATCCGTCCTCGCTCTCCTGGCCTCGTTCCAGGTCGGCGATGGCGGCCTGCTCGGCGGCGGTGAGGTCGTCGAACGTGGCCGGATCCGGGGCCGCCAGCGGCGGGACGAGGTGGATGCCTGCCACGTGGGCGGGATCCCGCAGGCCGATGAGCGTGGTGATGGTCGTGCCCCAGTCGGAGCCCTGTGCGCCGTAGCGGTCGTAGCCGAGGCGGGCCATCAGCGTGATCCAGGCGTCGGCGATCCGCTCGACGCCCCAGCCACGGTGGTCCGGTTTGTCGCTGAAGCCGTAGCCGGGCAGGGATGGGCAGACGACGTGGAAGGCGTCGCGGGCGTCGCCGCCGTAGGCGGTCGGGTCGGTGAGCGGTCCGACCACTTTGAGGAACTCCACGATCGAGCCCGGCCATCCGTGGGTCAGGACGATCGGCATCGCGTCCTGGTGTGGCGAGCGGACGTGAAGGAAGTGGATCCCGAGGCCGTCGATGGAGGTGCGGAACTGCGGCAGCGCGTTCAGGCGCCGTTCGGTGGCCCGCCAGTCGTACTCATCGGCCCAGTACCGGCACAACTCTCGCAGGTAGCCCAGCGGGACGCCCTGCGACCAGTCCTCGACCGTCTCCTTCTCGGGCCACCGCGTGCGCCGCAGCCGTTCGCGCAGGTCGGCCAGTACGGGCTCGGGGACGTCGAGACGGAACGGGGTCACATGGTCGGACATGCTGCCTTCCTCGTCGGATCATTCGGTGATGAGCATGGGAGCGGCCTCCGGCATGTGGCGGTCATTCTCCGGCCAGGAGGAGCGCCTGCTGCGGCGCGAGGCGTGCGTAGCCGGTCCTGGGCCGGTCGGGGGTGACGCCGGGATCGTCGGTGTCGAACACCGCTGGGGCCGGCAGGTGCAGATCGGCGACAGGGGTGTCCCGGAGGTTCGCCACCGCCCAGAGTGCTCCCCGGCGGTAGGCGGTCACCGGTGCGGTGAGCCTGACTCTGCGCACGTCGTCGGTGGCGGCCAGCACGTGCGTCAGCCGGCGCCTGGTGGCCAGCAACCGGCCGAGGGTGTTCAGGTGGGATGTGGGGTCGTCCTGCTGTGCCGCAACGGTCTCGCCGTCGCCGCGCGCGCCGTCGGGAAGCCAGGGGTGCCCTGTGGTGAACCCCAGCCCCGGGCCGGGCCGCCACGGCATGGGGGTGCGCGCGACGTCGCGGCTTTCCTCCGGCTGGGCCGCGCCCAGCGGATCGGCGCCGTGGCCGGGCGACACCCGCCCGTCACCCAGGCCGAGCTCCTCGCCCTGGTACAGCCAGAAGGTTCCCGGCAGCAACGCCATGAGCGCGTGCAGCGCCAGTGAGCGGCGCCTTCCCCGCAGCCCACCGCCGAACCGGGTGACGGCGCGGGAACGATCATGGTTGCCCTGCACCCAGGACAGCCGCGGCGACGCCAGCACAGCGCTCTCGATCATGGTGTCGATCCGGTCGGCGTCCCAATCGGTCTCCACCAGCCCGAACCAGAACGACGAGTGCAGCCGCTCGCCTTCCACGAAACGCGCGAGCGCCCGGGGATCGAGCTCGTAGACCTCGCCGACCAGGAAGGCGTCGTGCCGGTCGGCGATCCGCCGCCACCGCTCGTGGATGGCGTGCACGCCGGGCTGGTGGATGTCATGGCGATGCTCCTGGCGGCGCCAGTCCATGGTCACCCCACGTGCCGGCAGGATCCGGCCGGCGGGCAGCGGCGGGTTGTCCCGCAGGCCCGCGTCCTTGACGAGGTAGCCGGCGGTGTCGATGCGGAAGCCGTCCAGCCCGCGGCTCAGCCAGTACTCGGCGATCGCGTCGATCTCGGCCGCCAGCGCCGGGTTGCGCCAGTTCAGGTCGGGCTGTTCGGGACGGAACAGGTGCAGGTAGTACTGGCCGGTCGCCGGGCTGAACGTCCAGGCGGGACCGCCGAAATGGGACAGCCAGTTGTTGGGCGGGCCGCCGTCCGGGGCCGGGTCGCGCCAGATGTAGTAGTCGCGGTGCGGGTCGGCCGCGCAGGCGGAGGCGGCGACGAACCATGGGTGGGCGTCGCTGGTGTGGTTGACAACCAGGTCGCCGATCACCCGCATGCCGCGCCGGTGCGCCTGCGCCAGCAGCCCGTCGAGGGCCGCCTGCCCGCCGAACGACGGGTCCACGGCCCGGTAGTCGGCGATGTCGTAGCCGTGGTCCCGCATCGGCGAGCGGTAGAAGGGCGTCAGCCACACCACCTCCACCCCGAGCCGTTCCAGGTGGTCCAGCCGCGCGCTCACCCCGGTCAGGTCTCCCCAGCCGTCACCGGTGCTGTCCGCGAACGACGGAAGGTACACCTGGTAGCCCACGGCGTCGCGCCACCACGGCCGGACCCGCGAGCGCTGCAGCAGGTGAGCCAGCCGGCCGAGGCCGGGCAGGGACAGGTCGCCGTCCAACCCCCGCAGGGCCGCGGTCGGCATGCCCGCCGCCCGGCCCGCGGCCAGCCCGGGCTCGGAGTCCTCCACCACCAGGCAGGCGGACGGTGCGACGCGAAGTCGGCGCGCGGCCTCCAGGTAGCCCTCGGGATCGGGTTTGCCCGCCCGTACGTCGTCGATCGTCAGCAGGACGGGCGGATCGATCCCCGCCGCGTGCAGGCGTGCCTTCGCCAGCCGTCCGTCGGCGCTGGTCACCACAGCCCACGGCAGCTGGAGCCGGTCCAGCGTGGCGAGCAGGAGGCGCGCGCCGGGCGCCGCCGTGACGTCTGCCAGGTCTTCGTACTGCAGGGCGTGCTGCCGCTGCGCCGCCGCCATGACGGCCTCGTCGTCCAGGGCGGGAAGCAGCCGCCGCACCGTACGCGCGGCCGGGCTTCCATGAGCGATGTCGAGTACCGCGCCGGGGTCGACGCCGTACTCCTTGGCCCAGATCGACCAGGCCCGCTCGACCGAGGCGTCGGAGTCCACGAGAGTGCCGTCCATGTCCAGCAGGATCGCTTCGATCGCCGCGAGATCCGTTCGTCGTGTCACAGCGTCCTCCTACGATTAAACTCGTGCATCGAGCATAAAGAAGGGCGACAACACATGGCAACCCCACGCAACCGGGCCAGGTCCGTGCGCGCCACGGATCTCCGCTGGCGCAGCGCCTTGGCCGTGCTGGACGAGATGCGCCGCGAGCCGGGTGTGACCGCCCGGTCGGGCCGGACCGGGCGCTCTGCCGTGATCGCTCATGGTGGATCAAGAGGCGGCTGGAGCACCTGCGGACTGTGCCGCCGGATACTCAGCCGGTGGTCGCGCGGGACGGCTCGGGTCGCTCGGTGCCGGGGACGTCGCGGCGCAGGCGTGGCAGGGTGAGGGTGATGAGCAGACCGGCG
>NZ_JBEXDT010000166.1:0-10001 GCF_040605905.1 Nonomuraea sp. NPDC005501
GCGTACGGGCAGGGGACGCCGGGGGCGACGCTGTCGGCCGCGCCCCCCGCCCAGGCGCCGCCCGCCCTCACCCCGGCCGCCGTGGACGCCGCCGTGGCGCGGCTCGACGGGATCGTGCGCGTGCCCGGCATGGCCGTCGCCGTCGTGTACCGGGACCGGGTCGCGTACCTGAAGGGGTTCGGGGTGCGGCGGGCGGGCAGCTCCGGCGCGGTCGGCCCGGACACGGTCTTCCAGCTCGCCTCCGTGTCCAAGCCGCTCGCCACCACCGTCGTCGCCCGGGTGGTCGGCCGGGGCCCTGTCGGGCAGGGCGCCTTCGGGCAGGGCGCGGTCGGCTGGGACGATCCGGTCGTCCGGCACGACCCCGGGTTCGCGCTCAAGGACCCATGGGTGACGCGGCACGTGACGCTCGCCGATCTGTTCTCGCATCGCAGCGGCCTTCCCGACCACGCGGGGGACCTGCTGGAGGACCTCGGCTACGGCCGCCGTCACATCCTGCGGCACCTGCGCGACGAGCCCCTCGGCCCGTTCCGCGCGCAGTACGCCTACACCAACTTCGGCTTCACCGAGGCGGCGCTCGCCGTGGCCAGGGCCGCCGGGCTCAGCTGGGCGAAGCTGTCGCGGACACTCCTTTACCAGCCTCTGGGAATGCGCTCCACCAGCTCCCTCTTCTCGGCGTACGAGAAGGCCCGCGACCGGGCCGTGGGGCATGTCCGGGTGGACGGGCGCTGGGAGGCGCGCCACACCCGCGACGCCCAGGCCCAGTCACCCGCCGGCGGCGCCAGCTCCACGGCCCGTGACCTCACCGCGTGGCTGCGCCTCCTGCTCGGCGGCGGCGTGTACGCGGGGAAGCGGCTCATCCCGGCGTCCGCGCTCGACCAGACGTACCTGCCGCACATCCTCTCGGCCCGGCCCGCCGCCCCGTACGGCGTGCCCGGCTTCTACGGGCTCGGCTGGAACGTCGGCTACGACGACCTCGGCCGGCTGCGGCTGGGCCACTCCGGCGGGTTCGAGCTGGGCGCCGCCACGAACGTGACCATGCTGCCGTCCGAAGGGCTCGGCGTCGTGGTGCTCACCAACGGGCAGCCCGTCGGCGCCGCCGAGGCCGTGGCGCTGACCTTCCTCGACGTCGCCGGGCACGGCAGGCAGACCGTGGACTGGCTGCGCCTGGCCGGGGACGCGTTCGCCCGGACGGCTCGCGAGGCGCGGCCGGACACCGACTACGGCAGGCCGCCCGCGGACGCCGCCCCGGCCCGGCCGGCGAGCTCCTACACCGGCGTGTACGCCAACGGCCACTACGGCCCGCTGACCGTCACCGAGGAGGGCGGCGGGCTGGTCATGCGGCTCGGGCCCGAGCCCCTCCGGCTGCCGCTGCGCCACTACGCGGGCGACACCTTCGCCTACCGGACCCCGGGGGAGAATGCCGTGGGCCTGGCCGGCGTCCGCTTCGCGGCGGGTGCGGACGGCCGGGCCGTCAATGTCACCGTGGACAACCTCGACCACACCGGCCTGGGCACCTTCACCCGCACCCCCTCCTGAGCACGGCCTAGGATGGGGCGATCCCGGCCCCGGCAGGCTCGCCGGGGAGACGTCGCCCAGGGAGGTCGCATGCCGGAGCCGCTGACGATCGCGGTCGCCCAGCCGCTGTCCGCCGCGCACGACGTGGCCGCCAACGCCGCCGAGCACGCGCGGGCCGTGCGGTCGGCCGTCGCGCGGGTCGTCGTGTTCCCCGAGCTGTCGCTCACGGGGTACGAGCTGGACGCCGCGACCGTGGAGCCGGGCGACGCCCGGCTGGCGCCCCTCGTGGCGGCGTGCGCCGAGACCGGGGCCGTGGCGCTGGCCGGCGCGCCCGTGGCCGGGGACCGGGGTCCGCACATCGCGATGCTGGCCGTCGACGGGGCCGGCGTCACCGTCGTGTACCGCAAGATGTGGCTCGGCGAGGAGGAGGCGCTGCGGTTCGCGCCCGGCTCGGCGCCGGGGGTGCTGGAGGTGGACGGGTGGCGGCTCGGCCTGGCCGTCTGCAAGGACACCGGCGTCCCGGAGCACGCGGCGGCGACGACCGCCCTCGGCGTGGACGCCTACGTGGCCGGGACGGTCAAGCACGCCGCCGAGGCGGAGCTCCAGGCGGGGCGCGCCCGGCGCATCGCCGCCGAGCACGGGCTGTGGGTCGCGGTGGCGAGCTTCGCCGGGCCGACGGGGGGCGGGTTCGCCGATACGGCGGGCCGCTCCGGCTTCTGGGCACCCGGCGGCGGCCTCGTGGCCCAGGCCGGTCCGGAGACCGGCGCGACCCTCACCACCAAGCTGTCCTGAGGTCCCGGCCCGGGGCTGTCGCCCGGTGGCGCGTCGCGGGTCAGCGCCTGGTGGACAGGCGGTAGCCGGCGCCCCGCACCGTCTCGATCGTCTCCCGGCCGAACGGGCGGTCCACCTTCTCCCGCAGGTACCGCACGAACACGTCCACGACGTTCGAGCCGCCGTCGTAGGCGAAGTCCCAGACGTGCTCGATCAGGTACGACCGGGTCACGATCTCGTCCGGTCTGCGCATCAGCTCGTACAGCAGCGCGAACTCCTTGGCCGATAGGGGGACGTCCACCTCGCCCCGCCGCACCGCCCGCGTGCCCGGATCGAGGGCGAGGTCGCCCGCCCGCAGCACGGCGGGACGGCGCACCTGGTCGCGGCGGGTCACGGCGCGCAGCCGCGCGTACAGCTCGGCGAGGGCGAACGGCTTGGTCAGGTAGTCGTCGGCGCCCGCGTCGAGGCCGCGAATCCGGTCGTGGACGGCGTCGCGGGCGGTCAGCATGATGACCGGCGCCCACCGGTCGCGTTCCCGCATCCGCCGGCACACCTCGTACCCGTCGGGCGGCGGGATCATCGCGTCGAGCACCACGGCGTCGTAGTCGTGCTCCATCACGCTCCACAGGGCGTCCTCGCCGCTCGTGGCCACGTCCACGGCATAGCTCTCCCGCCGCAGGCCGTGCGTCAGCACGCCGGCCAGGGCGGTGTCGTCCTCGACGACGAGCACCCTCATGCGGCCAGCCTAGATGGAGGGACCACGAACGTCGCCGGCCCGCACCCACTGGCGGGGGGCTCGAACCAAATGCACATAGGCTCGCGCTCCAGCACGGCGAGGAGCCGGTTGCTGCGGCGCTCATTCCCCTGGCGGTGGACGGCGCCATCGTGGCCGTGTCAGTTGGACGGTGCCGGCCGACAGGCAAAGCCGGTACGCGGTCCACAGCGCGGGCTGCAGATCGCGTACCGGCTTGTCGGACGGTGCGTCAGTGCGCGGGTGTGGTGGCGCGTACGAAGTCGGTCAGCGACTGGGGTGTGACGTTCGGGTATCTGGCGTTGTCCAGGCTGTCGAGCTTGGCCTTGCCGGTCACCATGCACCACTGGTATTGCAGCGCCACGTAGTCGAACGGGTTGTGGGTGAGCGCCGCCTGACGGGTGATCTCCGCGCGGAGGTCGTCGGCGGTGCCGAGGTGGCGCAGTTCAAGCGGGCGGCCGGAGCCGCGCTGGACCGCGTCGTGGAACTGGCGCATCGACATGACCTCGCCGGCGAAGCGCAGGGTGCCGGTGGCGGCCGGGTCGAGGGCGACGGCGGCGGTGTAGGCGGCGGTGTCGGGCACTGAGGTCAGGTCGAGCGGCTGGTCGGGGTCTCCCCAGTGGGACAGGGTGCCCTGCTGCCAGTCGATGAGCCCCATGAAGCCCGTCATCACCTCGTAGAAGGCCCCGTTGAGCACGGAGACCACGTCAAGGCGGCTGCCGGCGCGAGCGGCGGCGGCCTGCCGGCGCCAGTCGATCATGAAGTTGTCGCCGTCGTCCAGTTTGGTGAGATCAAAGGCGAAGTCGGATGGGATGAACCGCCGGGCGCCGGCCTTCTCCGCGGCGCGCACGAGATTGGTCTGCCCGTCCACGATCACTTCGGGGCCGCCCTGGACGGCCGAGATCACGGTCGTGGCGTCGCCGACGGCCTCTGCCAGCTGCTCGGCCGGATCGGTGATGTCGCCCTCGACCAGTTCCAAACCGCCGGCCGCCCGGGCGGTCAGTGAACGCTTCTTCTCCTCGCTGGTGCCGGGCCGCACCAGGGCCCGTACGGGGGCGCCCTGCTCGAGAAGGGCTCGGACGATCTGGCCGCCGAGCAGCCCGGTGGCACCCGCAACAAAGACCTTGGGGAAAGAGGACATGGATATGTGGACTCCTTGTCAGAAACCAATGTGGACGTTCACGCGTAACCCCCGTAAGGGGGCACGTCGGGGTGTGGTCAGGGGATGAGCAGGGTCTTGCCGACAGTGCTACGCGCCTCGATGGCGGCATGCGCGTCGGCCGCCCGCTCCAGAGGGAAGCGTTGGCCGATCACCGGCGTGAGCCGTCCGGCTGCGGCCAGCTCCAGGACCTCGGTCACCAGGTCGCGGGCGAGGGCGGGCCTGCTCCAGATGAGGCCCGCGCTGAACCCGGTCAAGGTCAGGCCCCGGCCGATGAGTTCCATGGGCCGGATGTCCAGCGGCGTGCCGCTGGAGAAGCCGAACGCGATCTGCCGTCCGGTGCCCGGGGTGAGCAGTTCGAACGATTGGCGTCCGAGCGCTCCGCCGACATGGTCGAAGACCACGTCCATCGAGCCGCCGACGGGCTCACCAGCCAGGTCCGTCCAGCCGGGGAGCGTGTAGTCCACCACGTGGTCGGCACCCAGCCTGCTCAGCAGGGCGAGCTTGTGCTCGCCGCGCGCGGCCGCGACGACTGTCGCCCCGGCTCGCTTGAGCAACTGCACCAGGACCGTGCCGACGGCACCCGCGGCCGCCAGCACCAGGACCCGATCACCGGTGCTCACGCGGGCCGCCCTGATCAGGCCCTGGGCCGTGGCGCCATACCGGTAAAGGGCGACGGCCTCCGGCAGGCCGATGCCGTCGCCGACCGGGATGAGGGTGGCGGCGGGGACGACGGCGGTCTCGGCGTACCCGCCCAAGCCCTTGGTGCCGGCCAGGACCCGCGTGCCGATCAGGGCGGTGTCGCCGCCGGGACCGACCTCGGCGACCAGTCCGGCGATCTCCTTGCCGAGGATCACCGGCAGCGGCGCGCCGCCGAGCGCGCCGCGCATCGTCCCCGCGCGGACCTGCGTCTCCAGGAACTGGACACCGACCGCAGCCACCTGCACCGCGACCTCGCCCGCCGTCGGTCTCGGGGTGGGCACGTCCGTTACGCGCAGGTGGGCCGGTGGCCCGAATTCGTGCAGCAGTACGGCACGCATGTGACATCACTTCCTCGATGGATAGGCAGTCGTGGTGTGCGCGTCGACGGGGATGCGCAGACGGCCGCACCGCGTTCGGGTGCGGGAGAACCGGGCCCGGCGGCCCTGGCCCGGTCGATGGACATCAGCCGGGAGGGAACGTGCGGTGCCGTAGCGAGTACGGCAGAGCACGACGCGGGTGTGGACCCGGCTTCTTCGCCTCCCAGTCCGTCAGCAGGTCGGCGACGGCGGCCGCGCGCCTTCCAGAGCTTGCCGATGGCGAGCTTGCCGGCGCGTGTGACGCTGACCAGTTGTGCCCGGGTATCGGCCGGATCGGGCTGGCGTTCGATGAGACCGCGTGACTCCAGGCGTTTGGCCGGAGGGGACAGGGTGGATTTGTCCACCGCCAGGACCGACAGCCGCACCGGCGCGTGCGCCGACACCTTGGCCAGCAGCGTGTAGTCCCCCAAGGAGAGCTTTGGCCTCGAGAACGCCATGATCTTGCGCCGTGTGGCCGGAGCGAACATCCAGTTGCCCACCGTGGCCAGCGCCGCCGCCACCCCGTCGAGGGCCTCGCACTGCGGGCGAGCCAGGCCGTCCTTGCCGGCCGACACGTGTTCCATCCTCACACCGTTTTCGAAAGGTTGGTTTGGCAAAACCAACTATGTCGCATGAGGAGACTAGATGCAAGCGCATGCGCCTCGTCAGCCGGACTTCTCCGGCGGCCCCAGTCAGGCGTGACCGGGATCTGGTCGGAGGGGTCGCTGGAGTCCCAGGAGCATGAGCGGTCCCCGTGCTGCACGAACGGCATCAGCGGTGCCCCGCCATCTGCTCGTCGCACCACCGTCACCGTCCGGCGGTCGTACAGGGTCGCCTCGAAGGTCAGGCGCGGACGCTCCCGGCTCAGCATGATCGGCAAGGCTGACCGAACGGGTACGTCCTCTTCTGGGGCGGCTTGATGCTGATGTTGCGCATCGCGGGCCTGAGCCGGGACAGCCTCGGACGTCGTACCGTGCGCCAGGCTGTCGGCCACGCTCTCCTGCGAGGCCCGCGCGGCGGCCGCGGCATCGGCAGGCGGGTTGGGGGGGGCCATCAGGAGTGCCCTTCCTCGGCCAGGCCCTCGTCGGCGTCGCCGGGCGTAGGGACGGTGGAGGTCGCCGCCATGGCGGGTGCGTCCAGCGGGGTCTCATCCCAGTGGCAGCCGCACGAGGTGCAGTGACGCGCGAGCGTACGTCCCTGTGCTCATCACACATGGATGGGGGATCAGCCGTAACGAGATCGCTCGCAGAGTCAAGATCGACATCCCGCTGAACCGCACGACGAAACAGGGCTGGTGTGGTCAGTTCAGTAGGTCCCGGTGTCGGTGCGACGCTCTCGGCCAAGGCAGAAGGCGGCTGCGCCCTGTTCTGCCTTGGTGGGGGCTCCGCGGCCAAGCGCGTCCTGGACCTGCCTACGCCGCGAGGGTGATGGTTGCTGATGTCGGTCAAGCAGGACCCGGTCACCGTACTCGGCGCACTGGGGATCGAGCTGGGCCACCAGCAGTGAGGGCGGGCGCGTGACGTGATGTGCCATCCCAGCGGGTAGGGACGTGTGCTAGATGTCGAGCGTCAGGGCCCGGTGGTCGGATACTTCTGGCGCGGTCACGATCTCGAACCGCCGGACGGCGTCGGGGTCGGAGACGAGCAGGTAGCTCGCATGGCGTACCGGCTTGGGATAGCGCGAGGTCCTGGTGTCGGCGTCCCGTACCAGGTCGTTCAGGTCGAGTTTGGCGAGGATCCGGAACGTCTCGCTGCCGGGCAGCACGTTGAAGTCGCCGCACACCACCGTCAGGTCGCCCTCCTGGCACACGTCGGCGACGAGTTCCCCGAGCCGTTCGGCCTGGGCGCGGCGGGCCGGGGTGTCGGCCTTCCCCTGGGCGTCCCGCAGGCCGTGGAGGTTGACGATGGTGACGAACCGCCGGGCGCTGCGGTCGAAGACACGTACGGCCAGAGCGGCGCGGGGCCGCCCGTCCGCCGGCCATCTGTCATGATGCTCGGCGTAACTCCCGTGGACGAATTCCGATTGCATGCCGACGATCGGCAAGGTCTCGGCGACGAAGGTGGCGAGCCCGAAATCCTGCCGGCGCGAGGCGTGTTCGTGGTCCAGAACCGGTCCAGAGTCGCTCGCCGTGAACAGGCCGAGGTGGCGGGGAAGGCGCGAGCGGACATCGGCGAGCAGGTCCGCTCGCTGCGGCAGCGATCGCTCGGCGTCGTCGAAGCGCGTCCAGCCGCCGGCACCGGGAGTGCGCGTCACCTCCTGCAGGCACAGGATGTCGGCGTCGCAGCTGTCGAGCCAGGGGGCGAGTTCGTCGAACATCGCGCCTCCCCAGGCGTTGAGAGAGATTATTCGCACAGGCACGAACCCTAGATCAGGCCCGGCTCCGAGGGCCGAGGCAGGTCCGGCGTGCGGTTCCCGGCTGAGAGAGGGCGGAACGCAGGTGGGCGCAGAAGCGTCCGGGATGCCGGAAACGAACATCCGGCGACCGAGGGCGCATACGGCCTGCTTGATCGGCGCGCCCGCCACCGGAGTGGCGGAGGCTGAGGCCAGGGGATTTCTCACCCGAGCGGTACGGTCCCCCTGAACATCTGACCCGGATCCTGGTCGCGGCGGTGCGGCCTGAGGTTCGGGCCGGAGGGACAGGGGTTCGTACGTCTCAACTTCGCCACCGCCCCCGAACGGCTCAGTGAGGCCGTCAGCCGCATGGCCGCCGCCCTGGACGGTGTGGTCAGCGTGAGGCGCCTTGCCCCCGGTACGGCAAGACGAGCGTGATCAGCGAACCAGCGATCATCCCGGCGGCCGTGAGCAGGACGACAAGGAGCTCACCGCCGGCCCTGGCGACACGGAGAGCCTGGCCGGTCCTACCCTCGGTGCCCAGGCCGGCGATGACGGTGAAGACGGCCAGGCCGATGGCGTTGCCGAGAGTGAGCGCGGTGGAGGCGATGCCGTCGGCGGCGCACCCTGCTCGGCCAGCGTGGGAGCGACGCGACCTCCATGCGATCATGGCCTGTTGGTAGCCGTTCCCGAACTGTTGATCTCGCTTCGCTGATCAAGCAGCAGACCGCATCATGACCGCCCAGGTGCCCCACCCGGCTGTGCTCTCCGCCGATATCCATGAGCCGGACAGACTGGCGCGATCTCGTACGAGCCGGGGTGCTCGCCCCGCCGTTCATCGCCAGAGCGAGAACTATCGGTCCGACTGCCCGAACGGGCGGCGATCCGCTGGCGCCTCCTCGTCTGTCAGTGGAACGCCGCGGCGTTCCGGCCCGCCCAGTCTGCGTAGGTGTGCGGAGCGCTGCCAGTCAGTTCCCGTACGACCGGCGACACGTCCGCGGTCTTGCCGACGAACGAGGCGAACAGCGCGAGCCGGGAGTCCACGAGCGCCGCGGGAGCCTGCGTGAGCAGTTGTTCGCGGGCCTGCTCGGGAGACAGTTCCTCAAGGCGCAGGTCGCGGCCGAGGACCTCGCCGAGGATCTGTACCCGCTCGACCGTGGTCAGCGAGGCGGGCCCAGTCAGCTCGTATGCCTGGCCCGCGTGCCCGTCGTCGAGCAGCGTCCGCGCGGCCACCGCGGCGATGTCGCGCTCGTCGATCGGGGCGGTCGCGGCTTCGGCGAAGGGAGTGCGTACCACGCCATCGTTCTTGACGTTGGGCGCCCAGCGCAAGTCGTTGGCCATGAACGCGCCGGGGCGCAGGAAGGTCCACGGCAGCCCCGATCCGGCCACGGCCCGCTCGTACTCGGCGTGGACCTTGCCGAGCGCACCCGCCTCCTTCATGGTCACCGCCTGTGCGGACAGCAGCACCACGTGCCTGAGGCGGGCTTTGGCGGCCTCGTCCAGGAAGCCACGCACCTGACCGGCGGCCGGAAACAGGAACGCGCTGTCCGCTCCCTGCAGCGCGGCACGGGACAGGTCGGTTCTGATCACCTCCACCTCGCCGGGCAGGTCGGCCCGCTCGGGGTCGCGGCTGGTCGCTCGGACCTGCTCGCCCGCTTGGAGCAGCAGGTCCACCAGATGGCGGCCGACGTTGCCCGTTGCCCCTGTCACCAGTATCACGTCTACCTCACTTCGGATATCCGAACTGTTTGGATAGAGGAACTGTATCCTTGGGGAGTGATGGATGACGCCCCAGCCCCTCGACTGCCACGGTCGGAAGAGGTCAAGGAGGCCCTTGGCTTCGTGCCTCTGGTGGAGGCCTATTTCCGGCGAGCCCAGGCCGAGATGCCGGACGAGCTGCGGGAGATCTTCCGCAGCCATGGGCTCACCGCCAGGCACGGCGCGGTCATTCCCCAGCTGACGGTCGAATCGCCACTCAGCGTGAGCGAATTGGCTGTCAGGATGGGCATGTCGCTGACAACCGCGAGCGAACTCGTGAGCGACCTCGGCCGGGCCGGGCTGGTCGAGCGCCGGGAGGATCCCGCCAATCGTCGCCGCACCCTGGTATCGCTGGCTCCTCGTCATCGGGCCATGGTCGAGGGATTCGTCGCACTGCGTGCCGCGCCTCTGCTGCAGGTCCTGGACAACCTCTCGCCTGCGGACCGGCAGGGCTTCGTGGCGGGGCTGAGAGCTTGGGCCCGGGCGGTGCGCAACTGGTGACGCCGGACACTGCCAACTTGACCAGAGGTGGCTGGAGCACCTGCGGGCAGTGCCGCCGGATGCTCAGCCGGTGGTCGCGCGGGACGGCTCGGGTCGCTCGGTGCCGGGGACGTCGCGGCGCAGGCGTGGCAGGGTGAGGGTGATGAGCAGACCGGCG
>NZ_JBEXDT010000167.1:0-9818 GCF_040605905.1 Nonomuraea sp. NPDC005501
CGCGCTGCGGCCGACGGCGGCGCCGCGGCGGCCGACGGCGGCGCCGCGGCGGCCGACGGCGGCCGCGCTGCATCGACGGCTGACGGCGGCGGCGCTGCATCGGCGGCTGACGGCGGGGGGCTGCTGGAGGGCGCGTTGCGCCTGTACGGCGCGATGGGCGCCGACCGCGACATCGCCCGGATCTGCCGCGTCATGCGCCGGAACGGCGTGCCCATCCCGTACCCCTGGCGCGGCGGCCGCCCGTCCCACGGCCAGATCCTTTCGTCGAGGGAGCGTGAGGTGGCGCTGCTGGCGGCGGCGGGGAAGACGAACCAGGAGATCGCCGCCGAGCTGTTCCTGTCCAGGCGCACGGTCGAGAGCCACGTCTCCAGCGCCCTGCGCAAGCTCGGCCTCCCGTCACGCAAGGAGCTCAGGACCCTGCTCTGACGCCCCGCCTTCAACGGGCGGGCGGCTGGGGGCGCAGGCCGTCCATGACGACCGTGATGAAGCCGTCGACCAGCTCGGGCGACGCGGGTTGCGAGCGTGCGAACGCGTAGACGACCTCGCCGAGCATGACCATCGTGACAGCCGGGTCGATGTCGGTCCGGATGCCGCCGTTCGCCCGGACCCCGGCGATCATCTCTTCCATGACCCGCACGAGCTCCGCCCGCCGAGCCGTGGTGGCGGGCAGGTCCATGCCGGTCAGCTGGTCGTTGATGGCATGGTGGGCGGACTGGAAGGCGATCAGCTCGGCGAGGAACGTCCGCAGTGCCTGCTCCGGACCGTTCTGCTCCAGCAGGTCCCTGGCGCGCCGCACCACCGGTTCGAGCAGTGCGGACACGGCCGCGTCGATGAGCGCCTCCTTGCCGCCGAAGCTGCGCACCACGGTGGCCGTCCCCACGCCGGCCTCCTTGGCGATGGACTCGACGGTGAGGGTGACGCCGGGCCTGGCCAGCAGCGTCTTGGTGGCCTCGAGCGCGAGCCCCCTGTTGCGTACGGCGTCGGCCCTGCGACCTGTTGACATCTGAAATGAGCCTTCTGTTTATCTGGAATATGTATTTCATTTATCGTAGCGCAGAGAGGTCATCAATCTCCATGAACGAGCGGATCCTGATCTCCGCGCACTGGGCCTCGGTCACCCCCATGACACGCCAGAACGTGCACATGTACTGGACGATCGCTCGATCAGGAGGCAGGAGTGCAAGAAATCGAGTTCCGGCCGGGCAGCGACCACGAAGAAATCGTCATCGATGGCATTCCGTTGCTCGACCTCGTGCGCGCGGCGGAGCTCCGAATCGCCACTGCAGGGTTGCCGGACCCTTTGCCGGGCAGCGCACGGCTCATCCCGCTGTCCGGCTGCCTCGACGAACGCCGCCTGAGCCTGCTGGTTCGGGCAACGCTCCAGCGCTCGCTCGGTGCGGACGACGTCGCGGAGCGCTTGGCCGCCGAGGGCACTGTCGAGGATGTCGGGTGGCTGGGCGACCTCTCGTGTCGCCGGGCTGCCGCGGCGACCTCACGGACCTGGCAAGCTGGCGCAACGCCGCCCGGCATCGCGGGCACTCGCCGTCGACGGTGTGGATCGGCCATCCCTGGCTCAACGTCACAGCGGACGGCGACCAGCTCCTGCTGACCGGTCCGACCGAACACGGTCCGGGCCCCGAGCTTGCTCGGATCGCCCGCCGGTCGTTGGATTCGGCTGTTCAGCAGGCCGCAGCAGAAGTTCGCCATTTCGCCCGGCCACTCCAAGAGCTCTGCATCAAGCTCGTCGGCGCTCGCAGGGCGGATGCGTTGTGCACGGCGCTTCTCGGAGGATCTTGGCTTCGCGCCGGCTCGGACTGGCTGGCGCAACCCTCCCCCATGACCGCGCAGTTCCGGGTTCGGAGGAGTTCGGAAACAGCTTCCAAGGTCCCCGTCGCGATTGCCACAGCGGTGGCCGGGAACCGTCGGCGGCGGCCGGCACGTTGTGCCGGTAACCGATGCGGTTCTCTTGTGAGGTCACTGCGATGCTCGGTGCCACGGCCAGTTCCTTCCCTCGGCTTGCCGCAAGCGAACGGGAGCCGCTACGAACCTCCCTCTCGTCCACGATGGTGTTCTTGCACGGCCTGGGATGTGATCGAGGCCAGTTCGCGGGCCAGTGGCAGGGGCTGAATCCCGGACTGAGGCTCCTCAGCCTTGACCTTCCCGGACACGGCGATTCTCCCGAGTCGCCGACCGGCGCGTACACGGTCCAGTCGATGGCGGACGCGGTCCTCGACGAATTGCGCGTGCGGAAACTGAGGGGCGTCGTTCTGGTCGGACACAGCGCCGGAGGGCTCGTGGCACTCGACATCGCCGTGGCCCATCCTGATCTCGTCTCCGGCGTCCTGCTGATCGACAGCAATATGGCGCTCACCGCCGCCGACCGGCGGGTGAACAGGCGTCGCGCGGAGGAGTCCGAGACAGGCGACTGGCGGCGTCACTACATGGCCTCCATGAGAGATTCCTGGGGACCCGATGACGAAGCCGGCGATGCCTGCCTGCGTGCCGAGGTGCTGCGAACGCTCGAACGGGCCTCGGAGCGGGTCGTCCGGCCTTTCTGGCATGACATCCTGGCCTTCGACCCCGTGGATCTGTGCAGGCGCTGTCCGGCGCCGATGCTTTACGTACGCAGCAGGCGAGACACTGACCTGACGGTACTGCGATCGCTGAACCCACTCATCTCCGTCGTGGACCTGCGGCCGAACTGTCACGGCCATTGGCCGCATCTTCAGCGTCCCGACCTGGTCAATGGCATATTCCATGAGTTCGTGGCCGGGCTGCCCAAGGATGGCTGATGGACGTCTCAGTGTTGATCAACATCGGAGCCGTGATCGTATCGATCTCAGCGGTGGTGGCCTCATCGCGGATCTCCCGCAACCAGTTCAAGGCGCAGCGGCACGGGAACCACATCGAACCGCTGATCGACCTCCTCGAAGAGTTCCGATCGCTGGAGTTCCACCGCAACTACGCCTTCATCCGCGACGAGTTACCGAAGCTGTCCAGCGACAAAGGGATATCGGGGCTTGACGATGAGGTGCAGCGGAAGATCTATGACATCGGGTATTTCTTCCAGCTCTACGCCATTCTGGCTTACCTCGACATCATCGATGAGCAATTCGTGGGCACCCTGCTGCACCGGCGCTATGTCGAGATATGGCGGTCGTTGCAGCCGTTCGTGCACAAGGAACGAGAATTGCAGAGCCTGTCCGACAGCGCGATACTCAACATCTTCGAGCACTTCGCGACCCAGCTTCTCGCGCACCCGCCATCGGACATGCGGATGATGCTCGCTCAGGGACGACGACGACGCTGAGCGCGGTTCGCGACGGGGCGACCTGAGTACCTGCACCAGGACTCGAACCTGGGACCTCCGCATTATGAGTGCGGCGCTCTCGCCGACTGAGCTATGCAGGCTTCGGCGAGATCAACTGTCCCAGGAACGGACCACCTGAAGCCACCCGTTTTAGGAAGCGGGCTACCACCTGGCCGAGCCCGAACCCGGACCCGATCAGAGCCCGCCTGACCGGGCCCGGTTCCCGGTGTCAGCGGCAGGTGCGGAGCATGTTGAGCAGGGCCACCTTCTCGCTCCGGGTCACGAACAGCCGGTAGTGGTGCTTCACGGTGATCCACGAGGTCGCGTAGCGGCACCAGTAGGCGCGACGCTGCGGCCGCCAGCTCTGCGGCCCCTGCCCGCCCTTGGCGATGTTGGCGGAGTGGCTGACCGTGACGAGTTCCGGCCGGGTGAGGTCGTTCGCGAAGGCCCGCCGCCGCGCCTCGCTCCACCTGCGGGCCCCGGAGCGCCAGGCGTACGCGAGCGGCACGACGTGGTCGACGTCGACCTGCCGCTCGCTCTTCAGCCGCTTCCCGTCGTACGGGCTGTACCAGACGCCCTTGACCGGGTGACAGGCCGCGTTCTTGCGCACCTGGCGCCCGTCGCGTGCCAGGACCACCTCGCGCACGTCGCACCTGCCCTTGTGGTGGGCCCAGCGCGGCTGGAACCGCCGGTGGCTGTAGCCGCGGATGGATAACGGCCGGGCGACCCTCAGCTGGGCCAGCATGCCGCGGGCCAGCGCACCGGCCTCGGCCTGCGATCGCTTACGCGGGGCGGCCGCCGCCGGCGGGGTGGCGATGACGGCGGCGATCGGCAGGGCCACGAGGGTGAGCACGGCGACTTGGACTGCCCGACGCGAGTAGATCATGTTCCACCCATACCAGGGATCCGTCGCCTGCGGCAGCGATACTCGACGCACGAAAGAGTGAGGTGAGCGTCTCCCGCGCACGCACTTGTGATCGTTTCGGATACGCTCCGGACATGAGGGTCCGCCGCTCCCGGTTCGGGAAGATCGCCGCCGGAGCAGCAGGAACGGCCCTTCTCCTGGGTGGGCTGGCGTATGCGACCATGGGGACGTCCACCGGTCCGGAGTGCGGCGCCACGGAGGCAGGCGTCGTCCCGGTGCTGGCGGCGCAGAAGATCCTCACCGCTCATCCGGACGGCGCCGTCGTCCGGGACCGCCACGCCGGGTGCTTCGCAGACGACCCGTTCCCGTACGCGGGCAGGTTCTACGAGTTCACAGGGACCCGCGAGGAGTACACCTCCTTCTACGAGACCGCCGTCAGGACGGACGGATGGCGGCCCGTCGTGAGTGACGAGCCCTCCCAGGACGTCTGCTACACCAAGAGGATCGGCGAGGTCACGGCTTTCCTCTCACTGGGAGGGCACAGCGTCGACGGCGTCCGGGGATACGGCATCGACATCTCCGCCTCCTACGGCGAGACCCCGGAGAACGGCGGCCTCCTGTGCTGACGGTCTGCCCACGTCGAGGTGCTTCCGGGGAGGAGCGGCTCGGGCAGCACTTCGAGGATCCGCCGTACCGGGACGTGCGCCCGAATAAGGCACGACCAGATCCATGATTTTTGGCGTGCCTGACGGCATACTTGTTCATCGGCTCATGATCGCTCGGCGCCGACGGCCGGCCCGGCAACCGGCGGTACAAGCCGCAAAATTTCATTTCGACAAAGATTGATGAAGAGAACTTTCAACGGTAGCTTCTTGATCGACCTTCTGGGCGCCCAACCGTATCCCCCCAATACGAAGCACCTGTTCAGAGAGGTGAGCATGCCCACACCCCCCAGGCCGGCATGGCCCAAGACCCTCATATCCGCCATCCCGGTCCTGCTCGTCGGCCTCACGGCCGTCCTGCTTCCCCAGGCCGCGTCAGCGCAGAGCAGCACCGCCCTGGCCGTCTCCCACAAGAGCCCGTTCAACTGCGGGAAGACCTTCTACGCCAACAACTGGACCGGGACCCCCGCGCACAACCCTTCCGGCTCCATCGACTGGCAGGACTACGGCAGCGACGACATCAACGGCGAGACGGTGCGTGCCACCGCCGCCGGCACCGCCTACTTCTACAACGCCGGAAGCACGAGTTACGGCCAGTGGGTGGAGATCCGTCACAGTGACGGCACCAGGACCCGCTACGCCCACCTCGCGAGCATGGTGAAGTCGGCCGGCAGCTCGATGAGCGTCAGCCAGGGCACCGTGATCGGCACGGTCGGCTCGACCGGCGGCTCCAACGCCCCGCACCTGCACTACGAGCAGCGGACCTCCGGCGGCGCGATGGACACCAGCCCCACCGTCGAGGGCGTGACCGTGTCCCTGGGCCAGAAGAAGGCCATCACCAGCACCAACTCCTGCGGCGGCAGCGGCAACCCGCACACCCCCGAAGAGGTCTGCGGCAGCGGTTACTCGGTCATCGACTCGGCGGCGCTCACCGGTGGCCGCGTGTACCTGCTCTACAACTCGGGCAACGGCTACAACTGCGTCGCGACGCTGAAGACGACGAACCTCAGCTCGTCGACGTCGATGTCGGCGTTCCTGGAGCCGCAGGGGTCGAGCAGGACGACAGACTCGGGCAGCTACCAGTACTACGCGGGTCCCGTGAAGCGCTCCGCGTCGGGGCAGTGCGTCAAGTGGGGCGGCTCGATCGGCAGCAGCGCGTACACGAGCGGCTTCGAGCACTGCGGCTGACCGGCAGGCCGGCATGAGGTGATCGGTCGCCGGCGGAGCCTCGCGAGGGCTCTGCCGGCGACCGATTCCGTACGAGAGCTGTCGTCGCCCAGAACGGAGCAGGCGCGTATCACTGGCGGATATACACTCAGAGTATATTCGTTCCATGAGCGTCCCTCTTGCGCTGCTCGGCCTCCTTGAGCGGGAACCGAGCCACGGTTACGACCTGAAGCGCGACTACGACACCTACTTCGGCAGGGGCAAGCCCCTGCCCTTCGGACAGGTCTACTCCACGCTCGCCCGCCTGGCCAGGGACGGCAAGGTCACCGCCGGGCAGAACGAGCCGGGCGACGGCCCGGACCGCAAGCAGTACGTCATCACCCCGATCGGCAAGGACGAGGTCGAGGCGTGGCTGGCCGAGCCGGTCGCGGCCGAGCCGTACCTGCAGACGGTGTTGTTCACGAAGGTCGTGCTGGCGCTGATGCTGGGCCGCGACGCGGCGGGCTACCTGGACACCCAGCGCGCGACGCATCTGCGGCGGATGCGGGAGCTGACCGAGCTGAAGCGCGACGCCGCGCTGGTCGACATGCTCCTCGCCGACCATGCCCTGTTCCGCCTGGAGGCCGACCTGCGGTGGATCGACGTCACGCAGGCCCGGTTGGGGGCCCTGGCGGAGACGGTGCGCCGCTGATGATCGTCAACGCGCTCCTGCGCGCCGAGGGGATCAGCCGCTCCTACGGCAACACGCCCGCGCTGCGGGAGGCCAGCCTGTCGGTGACCGCGGGCGAGACCCTGGCCATCATGGGTCCCAGCGGCTCCGGCAAGTCGACGCTCCTGCACTGCCTGGCCGGGATCTTCACCCCGGACAGCGGCGAGGTGTGGTTCGACGGGCGGCGGCTCGACACGCTGGACGACGGCCGCCGCAGCGAGCTGCGGCGCACCGCCTTCGGCTTCGTCTTCCAGTTCGGTCAGCTCGTGCCCGAGCTGACCGTGGCCGACAACGTGGCGCTGCCGCTCCTGCTCGGCCGGACCAGGCGCAGGGCCGCCTACGCCCTGGCCGCCTCCTGGCTGGAGCGGCTGGAGCTGGGCGGCCTGGGCGGCCGGCGTACCGGGGAGCTGTCGGGCGGGCAGGCACAGCGCGTGGCGATCGCCAGAGCGCTGGTGACCCGCCCGCGGGTGATCTTCGCCGACGAGCCGACCGGCGCGCTCGACTCACTCACCGGCGAGCACGTGATGGAGCTGCTGGTGGGCCTGGCCCGCGAGGAAGGCGCCACCGTGATCGTGGTGACGCACGACGCGCGGGTCGCCGCCTGCGCCGACCGGGAGGTCGTCGTGCGCGACGGCAAGGTGACCGACCCGTACGCGAGCGGGATCGTCCGATGATCCTGCTGGGACTGCGGTTGTCGCTGAGCAGCGGCAGGGAGACGGCAGCCCGGCTGTCGCTGATCGCGGCCGGGGTGGCGGTCGGCGTCGCGGTGCTGCTGGCCACGCTGTCGCTCTTCAACGCCTTCCAGGCCACCAACGACCGCCCCTGCTGGGAGTGCACGCAGGGCACGGCGCCCAGCGGCCGGGCCCTGGACGCCACCGCCGGCGGCGCGCTGTGGAACCTGCGCGAGGACTACTACGCCGGCCGGCGGATCAGGAGGCTGGACGCGGCGGCGCTCGGCGGCCGGGCACCGGTCATCCCCGGGCTGTCCCGCATGCCCGCCCCCGGCCAGTACTACGCCTCGCCCGCCCTGGCCGGGCTGCTGGACTCCGCGCCACGGGAGGAGCTCGCCGGCCGCTTCCCGGGAACGCGGGCGGGCCTGATCGGCGAGGCCGCGCTGTCGGGGCCCGACGAGCTCGTCGTCGTGGTGGGGCGGACGCCGCAGCAGGTCGCCGCCGTGCTCGGCACCCGGCAGGTGGACACGGTCGCCACCGAGCCCGCGGTGGACGACAACACGGACGCCTATCAGGTCGGGTTCGGCATCGCCGCCGTCGGGCTGATCGTCCCGCTGCTGGTGCTCGTGGGCACCGCCACCCGCCTGGCCGCCGCCCGTCGCGAGACGCGCTTCGCCGCGATCAGGCTGGCCGGCGCCACCTCCCGGCAGATCAACACGCTCGCCGCGGTGGACGCCGCGCTGGGCGCGCTGCTCGGCGCACTGGCCGGTGTCGTGCTCTTCCAGCTCGTACGGCCGGCGGTGGCCGCGGTGCGGGTCACCGGGTCGCGCTTCTTCCCCGAGCTGGCCGTCCCGGCCCCCTGGCAGTACGCGGCCGTGCTCGCCGGCGTGCCGCTCGTCGCGGCCGGCGCCGCGCTGTGGTCGCTGCGCCGGGTGCGGATCTCACCGCTCGGCGTGGCCAGGAAGGCCGCACCGCCGTCGCCGAGGGCCTGGCGGATGATCCCGCTCCTGGCCGGGCTGGGGCTGTTCGCGGGCCCGGCGTTCCAGGGCGGCAAGCTCCACGCCCTGCCCACCGACGCCGGGATCGCCCTCGTCATGATCGGCCTCGTGCTGGCCGGGCCATGGCTGACGATGCTGGCCGCGCGCCTGACCGCCCGGCTGACCCGCGGCGCGGCGACGCTGCTGGCCGCCCAGCGCCTGGCCGCCGACCCGAAGGGGGCCTTCAGGTCGGTGAGCGGGCTGGTGCTGGCGGTGTTCATCGGGACGACGATCGCGGCGCTCGTACCCGCGGTGGTCACGGGCCAGCAGGCCGTGGCCGGCGGCACGCTCAACGGCGTGCTGGGCGCCACGTTCTCCCGGCCCGGCATGGACGGCCTGCCACCGCGGGCGGCGGCGGACCTGCTCGCCCGGTTACGCGCCCACCCCGGCGTGATCGTCCTGCCCATCTACGCCAGGGCGGACCTGGAGAGCCTCGGCCCGCCCCCTGACGACGTGCCACCCGCGACCTCCGTCGTCGAGTGCTCGTACCTGGCCCGCTTCCCCGTGCTCGGCCGCTGCCCCGCGGGCGCGCAGGCCGTGATGGGCCGTTTCGACCGTCTCGTCGGTGCCGACAACCCTCTCTTCATCGACAAGCTGCTCCCCCTGGCGGGACCCACCAGCCAGTCCGTTTCCGCCACCGGGCTCGACCTGACGGCCGTCATGGTCCGCACGGACGACACGGCGACGCTGGAGCGGCTGCGCACCCTGCTGGCCGCCTACACCGCCCAGGCACCGATGACCTTCGCCGAGGTCGCCCAGGTCAGGACGGACCTGTACACCCGGGCGGAAAGCGTCGCACTGGCCATGGTGGCGCTCACCCTGATCGCCGGCGGCTGCAGCCTCGTGGTGACGGTCGGCGGCGGCCTGGTGGAGCGCAGGCAGCCGTTCACTCTGCTGCGGCTGGCCGGGACGCCCACGCGCACCCTGGCCACGGTCGTGCTGCTGGAATCGGCGCTGCCGCTCGTCCTGGCCGCCGTGCTCGCCGCCGCGGCCGGCTTCGGGGTGGCCGAACCGCTCATCGACCAGCTCGCGATGAGGGGCGCCTCCCTGGCGATGCCCGGACCGGTCTACTTCGCGTCCGTCGGCGGTGGCCTGGCCGCCTCCCTCCTGGTGATTCTCACGGCCCTGCCGCTGCTCAGGCGCATGACCGCGCCCGACAACGCGCGCTTCGAATAGGAGCCCGTCAAGCTCGGGCCGCCCGTCGTCGGGCAGGCCGTCCCGGCCGGTCTCGGGGACCGGCGGGACGGCCTGCCGTGACGTGGTCAGATCTCTTCCACGCTGCTCGGCTCACGCCGGGACAGGTCGATACCGAGCTCCTCCGCGGCGCGGAAGACGTCCTCGTCGGTGTCGCGCATCTCGATCGACATGCCGTCGCTGGACAGCACCTCGACGTTGAG
>NZ_JBEXDT010000168.1:0-9818 GCF_040605905.1 Nonomuraea sp. NPDC005501
CGCGCCGTCCGTGACGGGGCCGGCGCGCTCACCACCGGCGGCCCGGCGGCCGCGGGCGGCACCGGCACCCCGGGCGACGAGGGGCGGGCGCGGGCCGTCGCCGTCGCCACCCGCCTCCCGGTGCGCCTGGCCCGCCGCGGCGGCTGGGGCGCCACCACGCTCACGCTGCCGCCCGGCTCCTGGCGTGACCTGCTCACCGGTGCCGTCCACACGGGCCGAGTCCCGCTCGCACACCTGCTCAACCGGCATCCCGTCGCACTTCTGGAGAGACATGACCTTTAGCGACAAGACCTTCGAGGTCTGGGCACCGAAGGCCACGGCTGTCGAGATCGACGTCCTCGGCGGCAGGCGGCCCATGCGGCAGCGGCCGGACGGCTGGTGGACGGCCGACGTGCCGGAGGCCACCCACGGGACGCGGTACGCGTACGTGGTGGACGGCGGCGGGCCGTACCCCGACCCACGCTCGCGACGGCAGCCCGACGGCATCTTCGGCCCGAGCGCCGTCTACGACCACGGCCGCTTCACCTGGTCCGACGACGAGTGGACCGGCCGCGACCTGCGCGGGTCGGTCGTCTACGAGATGCACGTCGGCACGTTCACCCAGGACGGGACGTTCGAGGCGGCCGTCGAACGGCTCGACCACCTGTCGGAGCTGTGCGTCGACTTCGTGGAGATCATGCCGGTGGCGCCCGTGCCGGGCGGGCGCAACTGGGGCTACGACGGGGTGGACCTGTACGCGGTCAACGAGACGTACGGGGGGCCCGACGGGCTCAAGTCCTTCGTGGACGCCTGCCACCGCAAGGGCATCGGCGTCATCCTCGACGTGGTCTACAACCACCTCGGCCCGTCGGGCAACTTCCTGCACCCGTTCGGCCCGTACTTCTCGGGCTTCGCCGGGAGCTACTGGGGCGAGGCGGTCAACCTCGACGGGCCCGGCTCGGACGAGGTGCGCCGCTACTTCATCGAGAACGCGTTGCAGTGGCTGCGCGACTACCACATCGACGGGCTGCGGCTCGACGCCGTCCACGCGCTGCACGACAAGCGCGCCACGCACCTGCTGGCCGAGCTGTCGGCCGAGGTGGACGCGCTGGCCTGCGCCGTCGGCCGGCCGCTGTCGCTCATCGCCGAGTCGGACCTGAACGACCCGCGCATGGTGCGCTCGCTGGACGCCGGCGGCCTCGGCATGACCGCGCAGTGGAACGACGACGTCCACCACGCCCTGCACACCGCGGTCATCGGCGAGACCCACGGCTACTACGAGGACTTCGCCGGCCTGGACGCCCTGGCCAAGGTGCTGACCTCGGGCGTCGTCCACGACGGCGGCTACTCCACGTTCCGGGGCCGCACGCACGGCAGCCCGTACACGGGGGTGCCCGGCCACCGGCTCGTCGCCTGCCTCCAGAACCACGACCAGATCGGCAACCGCCCGGCGGGCGACCGGCTGCCCATTCCCGCGCTCAGGCTGGGCGCGGGACTGCTGCTGACGTCGCCGTTCACGCCCATGCTGTTCATGGGGGAGGAGTGGGGGGCGCGCACGCCGTTCCCGTTCTTCTCCGACCACGTCGAGCCGGAGCTGCGCGAGTCGGAGGACGACCGCCGCGAGCAGGAGTTCGAGGGCTTCGGCTACGCGTGGGAGGCGCCGCACCCGTCGGACGAGCAGACGTTCCTCAACGCCAAACTCGACTGGGGGGAGCTGAAGGAGGAGGCGCACTGGTCGCTGCTGTGCTGGTACCGCGACCTGATCGCCCTGCGCAAGGCGCTGCCGGAGCTGTCGGACCCGCGCTTCGACCGGGTCCGCGTCGAGCACGACCCGGATGGCGAATGGCTGGTCATGTGGCGCGGCGAGTCGGTGTGCGTGGCGGTGAACTTCGGCGCCGACGCGGTGACACTGCCGGTGCGGGTGGCGACGGTGCTGCTGGCGGCGGACGACAACGTGTCGGCGGGCGAGGACGGCCTCCGACTCCCCTCCCAGAGCCTCGCCATCTGCCGCACGACCCAGGCCCCGCCCACCTGACGCGCCCTGCCACCAGAGGCCCTGCCACCAGAGGCCCTGCCGGTGCGCCCTCGCCACTACTACTTACCGGCGAGGGCGCACCGTCCTGATCCGGCGGGATGCCCACGACTCCTGCCCCGCCCCTGCCATCCACGGAACCGGCACGTCAGCCTGCCCGGGCCTTCGTCATCCACAGCCGCCCTGTGCCCGGCCCCACCATCCACAGAACCGCATTCGGCCGCACCGCCCACCCACCCTCTTCGCCACCCTGAGGGCCTCATCCCGTCCCGGAGGCCCACATGAAGATCACCTTGCCCGTCCCCGCATCCCTGACGTGCCGGTTCGTCGTCGCCGTCGAGCGCCTGCCATGCCCGGTCCCGGAGCTGGTGCCCTGGCGCGTCGGCCGCCCGTTCCGCAAGGCCGCGATGACCGCCTACGGCACACCCGGCCTCGAAGTAGCCCCCCAGGCTCCCCTCCCGCCATGGGAAGATCCCCACCCCACCCCCTGGAGACCGACGGCCGCCACGCTGCACCACGACGAGCGGCAGCTACTACGCCGGGCGAGACACCACCTCGTCGTCTCCTCGACGGCGCCACCGCACGCACTCCCCGGCAACGCGCAGGTCGCCCGCGCCACGGCCCGGGCCCTGGCCCGCCAGTGCGGCGGACTGGTCATCGATCCGCTGACGGGCACGACGGTGCCCCACTGCGACCGGTGCCCCGACGAGCCCGCCGAGTTCCGGCCGGCCGACGACTGGCTGGGCTGGGACATCCAGGTCCACGACGACGCGACGTGCCCGCCGTGGGACCCGGCCGACACGGCGGCGTGCGACTGCCTGCGGGTGACCTCCCGGGGCCTGCGCCGCTTCGCGCTGCCGGAGATCACCATCGACGGTGCGGCCTGCGCGCACACGCTGTGCGCGACCAACCTGCTCCGCGCGGTGGCCCACCGCCTGGTGGCGGACCACCTGACGTTCCTGGCCGCGCACCCGGAGGCCGACGTCCGCGTGATCGACGACCACCTCCACATCGGCCCGCCGGCCGAACCGCTGTCCGCCATATCGGCCGAGCGGCCGCGCCCACCCGGCTGCGCCACGTCCGTCCCGGCGGCCGTCCCGGCGGCCGTTCCGGCCCCGCCTGCCACGTCCGTCCGGGCCGCCGTTCAGGCCCGGGCCACGTCGGTCCCGGCGGCCGTTCACGCCCGGCGAGCCACGTCGGTCCCGGCCGCCGTTCAGGCCCGGCGCGCCACATCTTCAGCCGCTACCGCGTTCGACGGTCCGTCCTTCGGCGTACGCCTGACCCCCTGCGAGCCGCAGGCCCCGGGCGCGGGCCGGCCCGGCAGCGTCCGCCGCCTCAAGGTCGCCCCCGTCCCCGGCACGGGCCAGGCGATGTGCCTCAAGGTCGGCCCGCCCTCCGGCTTCACCGGCTCCCTCAACGACTGGCTCTGCGCCACCCAGGAGGCGAACCCGCTCCGACACACCCCTTCGCCCTACCCCCTCGCAGCATGAGCGGCAACCTGCGCCCGGCTCGTGGTCCGGCAGGCACTGGGCGACTGCCCGTTCGCCGCGCCCGTCACGATGCCACAGTTCGTCCGGGGCATCCTCGGCGGCGACCCGCTCCGCGGCTGACGAGGCTCCCGTCAGCACCCAGCCCGGTACGGCCGGCCGGGGAGGTGGCGCGCCCACTCCGCCGCGGTGAGGGTCCGTCCGGCCCGGGCGCACACCGCCTTGAGCAGCGGCCCGACCGCCACGGGCAGCCGTGTCAGCCGTGCCTTCCTGCCGATCGCCACCACTTCCGCGTCGTCGGTGAAGGCGACCGACCGCGCGCTGTCCGTCAACTGCACCACGGGCCCCACCTGCTGCCCGCGCCGCACGTCCCAGACGGTCAGCGTGTTGTCCTGCGCCGCGAACGCGAACAGCCCGCCGTCGGCCGAGAACGCGGCCGCCCACGACGGCGCCCCCACCCGCAGCCAGTCGCCCACCTGGGCTCCTGTGAGTGTGTCCCAGATGCCGACCTTGCCGGCGAAGTTCGCGGCGACCAGCCTCATGTCCGCGCCGAACCAGACCTCCTCCGTCGCCCCCGGGAACGGCAACCGCGGCCCGTAAGGCTGCCCGCTCTCCAGGTCGACCATGCGCAGCCGGTCCGCGTCGAGGCCGACGAGCCGGCCATCCGCGTTCGCCGTCCACCCGAACAGGCGCGGCCTGGACACCTGCTTGACCCGCCGGCCGCCAGGCAGCGCCCAGAGGGTGAACGTCTTCTCCTCGGCCGTCCACAGCCCGGCTGGGCCGGGGAGCGCGCCGTCGGTGATGCCGGCGAGCGGCACCCTGGCCAGTTCGCCTCCGGTGGCGGTGTCCCAGACGACGACGTTGTCGCTGCGCCGCAGCGCGAGCCGGCCGCCGTCGCGGCTGAAGGTGAGCTCGCTGTCGTACGGGTCCGACGGACCAGCGGCCAGCGCCCTGCCGGCCGTCCGTACCCGGGACTCGGCCCACGTGCGGGAGCCGGCCAGCCGCACCTCCGGCGCGTCCAGCGCGTGGGAGGCGAGCCACCGGCCGTGCGGGTCGAGCTCGACCTCGTCCACGGGCTCCGCCGAGACCGCCGGCGGCGGGAGCGTGACGACAGCGTCCTCGCTCAGGTACCGCAGGCCGTCCGGCCCGAACCCGACCGCGGACGCCAGGTCGGGTAGCTCGCGTTCGTACACCAGGGGATCGTCGGCGTCCACGTCGTAGAGTCGCAGCGTCGTGCCCAGCCCCGCGAGCAGCCGGCCGTTCCGGTCGAAGACCGGTGTCGCCATGCGGTCCCAGTCGCCGATGAAGGCGATCTCCTTGCGGGTCCGGGCGTCGAAGACGGTGAGCCCTTTGTCGTCGGCGATGGCGAGCCGTTGCCCGTCGCGGCTGAAGGCCGCCCAGGCGGCGCAGTTCGAACAGATGCCGGGGAAGCCGGGCTGGGCCTTGCCGGAGGGCAGTGCCCAGCGCTTTCCGCCTCCCACGGCGTAGTCACCGCCGGGGTGGACCGCGACCTTGTCGAGCGTGGGAACCATGGTGGTCCGTCCGGTACGCGGGTCGCGGATGTCCTTGCCCTGCCCGTAGTCGATGACGAGGAGGCCGCCATTGAAGGAGACCTCCAGGTCGATCTCGTCGCTGGCGGGCACGCGCGAGCCGACCCGGGTGCCGGTGGCGAGGCTCCACAGCGCCACGCCCTTGGTGTCGGCCACGGCCAGCAGCCGGCCGTCCTCGCTGACCGCTACCTGCCGCAGCCGCGCGGCGGGCCGGCCCGGGGCGGTGAGGCTGCCGGTGAAGCCGCCCGTGCGGCGGCCGGTCGCCACGTCCCACATCCGCACCTCGCCGGGGCTGACGCTGACCAGCGTGCGGCCGTCGGCGCTGAGCGCGCGGGCCACGTCCGGGCCCGTCGTGGGATCGTGGAAGGCGCCGGTGGCCGGATCGGCGATCGAGGCGAGCAGGCTCGATCGCGCCTCGGCCGTGGGCGAGAGCCGTCCGGCGGCCGCGCTGAGCAGCATGGCGAGCACGGGGTCGCGGCCGCGCACCGACTCCGCGACGCCCGCCAGCCTGGCGGACTCGGCCGTGTCGCGCTGCCGGACGAGCGTGTCCCCCTGCTCGGCCAGGGTGGCGCTCTGCCGTACCGCGAAACCGCCCGCGACCAGCGACACCACCAGCAGGACGCCGAGGCCGGCGGCCAGCGCCCTGGTACGCCGCGAACGACGCCTGGTGAGCGCGGCGCCGGCCTCCAGGAAGTCCCGCTCGGCGGGCGTGAGGGTGATGTTGCGGCGTTCGGCGGCGGCCCAGCGCAGCGCGTCGTCGAGGGAGCTGCCGTGCAGGAGGTCGGCGTCCTTGCGCCCGCGCTCCTTCCAGCGTTCGGCGGCCGTGAGGATCTGCCGGTGGATGGACAGTCCGTCCCGGTTGGCCGCGATCCAGGCCCGCAACCGAGGCCAGGCCAACGGCAGGGCGGGCCGCAGCAGCCGGAGCCGCTCCCCGCCGTCCACGGCCGACACGAGGTAGGCGAACGCGGCCAGCGCGCGGTCGGCGTCCGGGGGCAGCTCGGACATGCGCGCCTCGCGCGGCACGAGGGTACCGTCCTCGGTGACCGTGACCAGGCGCAGGAAGATGTCCGGCACCAGTTCCCTGTCGGCGGGGGAGAGGGCGGCATAGGCGTCCTCGGCGATGACGCCGAGCGCCGGGTCGCCGCCGGCCACGCCGATCCGCTTGCCGTCGCTCGCGCCGCGCGCGAGCAGCCGGGCCGTGTCCACGGCCCCGTCCGCCTCGGTGAGCCCGTCCGCCTGTCCGGCAAGCCCGTCGGTGCGGAGAAAGCCGTCCGGCTGTTCGGTGAGCCCGTCGGTGCCGAGCAGGCCGTCCGGCTGTCCGGTGAGCCCGTCGGTGCGGAGAAAGCCGTCCGGCTGTCCGGTGAGCCCGTCGTTGCCGAGCAGGCCGACCGCCGGTCCGACGAGCCCGTCCGCGCTGAGGAGCCCCAGCAGCAGCTCGCGCGAGCGCGGGCGGCGCGCGCCGTCCTTGGCCAGCGCCGCGCGGACCAGGCTGCGCAGCGAGCCGGGCAGCACGGCGAGGTCAGGCTCGTGCGAGAGCACGCGGTGCATGACCGCGCCCAGCGACTCTCCTGAGAACGGGTCCTTGCCGGTGGCGGCGAACAGCACCACGGCGCCCCACGCGAACACGTCCGCAGCCGGCCCCGCCCGCTCCCCCGAGAACACCTCGGGCGCCATGTAGCCGGGCGTGCCCGCCACCACCCCGGTCGTGGTGAGCGACATCTCCTGTGTCCTGGCCACGCCGAAGTCGATCACCCGGGGGCCGTCGGGCCCGAGCAGCACGTTGTCGGGTTTGAGGTCGCGGTGGACGACGCCCGCGTCGTGGACGGCGGTCAGCGCGGTGGCGATCGCCGTGGCCAGCCGGTGCAGGTCGTCCCCGGTGAAGCGCCGCCCGCCCATCACGGCCGCCCGCAGGCTCGGGCCCTCGACGTACTCGCTGACGATGTACGGCCTGGGCCCGTCGAGATCCGCGCCGAGAACGCGGGCGGTGCAGAACGACGCCACCCGCTGCGCCGCGACGACCTCCTTGGCCATCCGCCCCCGCACCTCGGTCACGCCGGCCAGGTCGCCCCGCAGCAGCTTGACCGCCACCCGCGTGCCGGCCTGGTCGTACGCCTCGTACACGACGCCCTGGCCGCCCGCGCCCAGCCGCCCGGCCAGCCAGTAGGCGCCCAGCCGCTGCGGGTCCCCGTCGATCAGTGCGCTCCTCACACGGGGTTGGACTACCACCGAGACCGGGTGGTTGCCGAGCGCAGAAGGGAAAACCGCAGGACCATGCAGCCCCTGCCCGCCTCGGTCCCGAGCGGGGAGCTCAGCTCCGGGCGTGGCCTGCGGCACCTCGGACCTCCCGCGCCACCAGGTGCAGCCCCGATCGGCGGCGCGGCCGGCGCGGGCCAGGGAGGGACTACCTGGCGGGCAGTCGCGGGGGGGGCGGGTGCGGAGGTCATGACGCGGCGCGCGATGGGCGTCCACGCCACGACGGGGCCGGCCTCGTCCCGTCTCCGGGCGCCGGCCTCCACGAGCGCCCGCCGCCCGAGACGCCCTCGAACTGCGACGGGCGCCGGCCTCCACGAGCGCCCGTCGCCCGAGACGCCCTCGAACCGGTGCGGCGGGTCAGCGGCTGAGGAGACGGCGCAGGGCGCGCTCCAGCGTGGCCGCCGGTGCCGGGTCCGGTCCCGGTGAGCGCCAGGCGACGTATCCGTCGGGCCGTACCAGCACGGCGCCGCCCCCGCCCACGCCGTACCGCTCCTCGAAGACCCCGTCCACGTCCTTCAGCTCGTCGCCCACTATGACGCGCGTGAGCTGGATCCCCAGCAGGTCCTGCACCCGGCGCCCGGCGTCCGTCCACGCCCTGCCCTTCGGCCCGGTCATCAGCACGAACCCCGTCGCGAACAGGTCGATGGTCGAGATGTGCCGGCCGTCCCAGTCGAGGACCACGTGCGGGGCCCTGCTGCCGGGACGGCCGCTGGGCACGCGCGGGTCCTCCAGCAGCGAGCCGTCGTCGCCCGGCTCGTCCAGGATGGCCGTCGAGTGGTAGCGGTAGCCGATGATGACCGCCGCCGGGTCCTCCAGCGGCTCGGGGTAGTCGACGCGCTGGGCGGGCGGCATCCGCACCCCCAGGTTGGCGAGCTGCGCGTCGGCGGTCAGGGCGCCGACGGGGCGGCGCTCGGCGTCGTACGTGTCGAGGAAGCCGGGCCCGGCCTGGCCGGTGAGGACGAGCCAGAGCCGCCAGGCGATGTCGCAGCCGTCCTGGAGCGCCGTGCTGCCGCCCTGCCCGCCCGTGGGCGGCATGGTGTGGGCCGCGTCGCCGGCCAGGAACACCCGCCCGTGGCGGTACCGCTCGGCCAGGACGTGCGCCATGGTGAACGAGGTCGTGTCGAGGAGCCGCACGTCCAGGTCCGGTACGCCGGTGGCCAGGCGTACCAGCTCCACGCAGCGCTCGGGGGTGAAGTCGGCGTCGCTCTCGCCCTTGGCGGGGTCGTAGTTGACGCCGACCACGTGCGCGCCGACGCCGGTGCCGGTGACGATCACACCGGTGAAGACGTCGTTCCGCAGGTACCACAGCGTGACCTCGCGCTCGCGCACGAGCCCGGTGAGATCGGCGTCGAACATGATCGAGTACATCCGCCCGAGCTCGCCCTTGCCCATGGTCGGGATGCCGAGCGCCTCGCGCAGCGGGCTGCGGTAGCCGTCGGCGGCGACCACGTAGTCGGCCCGGACCATGCTCTCCGCGCCGTAGCTCCGGATGACCGCCGTCACGCCCTCGCCGTCCTGGTCGAGCGTGACCAGCTCGGTGGAGAAGCGCAGATCGGCGCCGAGCTCCTCGGCCTTGGCCCGGAGCAGGCGCTCCACCTCGGCCTGCGGGGCGCCGACCCTGATGGCCGGGGTGAGCTCGTGGAGGAAGCCGAGCGACTCGTCCTCGCTCTCCATGATCATGTGGGGGTCGGGCGCGCTGAGGCTGGGGGCGATGGCCATGCGCATGCCGTCGCCGATGCCCTGGGAGATCTGGCCGAGGAGGTGCTCGACGCCGGGTACGGGGCGCAGCAGCTCGACGGCGCGGGGCATGACGCCGAACGCCTTGGGCTGGATCGAGGTGCTGGGATGCCGCTCGACGAGCATGACGGGGATGCCGCGCCAGGCGAGCAGCAGGGCCGCGCTGAGCCCGGCGTAGCCGCCGCCGACCACCAGGACGGGCACTCGCTCGTGCTTCATGTCCACCTCTCAGAAGGATCAGGACACGCGTAATATCGCGTTCGAGCGACACGATATGTCGCGTCTGCGAACAGGTCAAGACATATCGCGTTTGCGTGCCTGATGCCCCCGGGGCTTCCGGGGGCCGGTCCCTCAGGGGAGGTGGCGTTCCAGGGACTCGAGCTTGCTGGTCATCCCGTCCGTGACGCCCTCGCGCAGGTCGGCCTTGAGGACGAGGCTGACCCGGGGCGCGACCTCCGCCACCGCGTCGACGGCCCGCTTGACCACGGCCATCACCTCGTCCCACTCGCCCTCGACCGTGGTGAACATGGCGTCGGTGCGGTTGGGCAGCCCGCTCTCCCTGACCACCCGGACGGCGCGGGCCACCGGCTCGGCGACCCCTTCGCCGACGCCCAGCGGGGTGATGGAGAATGCGACGATCACGCTGTGCCCCCTCGTGCACGGTCTCGGCTGGACTGGCGGCGGGCCACGGCGCGGGTCCTGTATCGGAAGAGGATCCGGCCGCGGGTGAGGTCGTACGGGCTGAGCTCGACGAGCACCCGGTCGTACGGCAAGATCTTG
>NZ_JBEXDT010000169.1:0-9809 GCF_040605905.1 Nonomuraea sp. NPDC005501
GGGCGACGCTGCAGCGGGCCGCGCGGCTCACCGGGCTTCCGGCCGCGCGGCTGCGCTCCGACCCGGCCGCGAACATCAGGGGCGGCGCCGCCGTCCTGGCCTCGCTCAAGGCCTCCCTCCAGGCGCGCACCGGCTCGGACCCCGCCGACTGGTACGACGCCGTCGCCCGCTACGCCGGGAGCCTCTCCCCGCTCCCGTCACCCGGATCACACGCCTTCGCCGACCAGGTGTTCGAGGTGATCCGCCAGGGCGTGACCCGCAGGACCGACGACGGCTCCGTGGTCCGCCTGGCGCCCGTGCCGGGCCTGCGCCGGCCCGCCGCGCCGTCCGCGCGCCCGGCGGGAGCGGCCGAGTGCCCCCGGACGCTCGACTGCGAGTGGATGCCCGCCGCGTACAAGCGCACGAGCGGCGGCTACGGCAACCACGACCGGATGCCCGCCACGGCGACGCGGCGGATCGACTACATCGTCATCCACGACACGGAGACCAAGTACCGCGACATCCCGTCGATGGTCTCCGACCCCGACTACGTGAGCTGGCACTACACGATCCGCTCCGGCGACGGGCACGTGGCCCAGCACGTGCGGACGCGGGACATCGCCTGGCACGCCGGCAACTACGACTTCAACGCCCGCTCGATCGGCATCGAGCACGAGGGCTACCTGGCCAGGGGGGCGACCTGGTACACGGAGGCGATGTACCGGTCCTCGGCCCAGCTGCTGCGCTACCTGGCGGACCTGTACGACCTGCCCCTCGACCGGGCGCACATCCTCGGCCACGACAACGTCCCGGGCACCACGGCCGAGAGCCATCCGGGCATGCACGACGACCCGGGCCCGTACTGGGACTGGGCCCACTACCTGGAGCTGGCGGGCAGTCCGATCACCGGCACACCGGCCCGTCCCCCGGCCCTGGCGGTGGCCGGCCCCCCGGCCTCCGGCCTGCCTGACGGCGAGCCCGCGCAGGCCCCGCCGGCACCGGGAGCCGCCGAGGGCGTGCTCACGGCCGCCCCCGCCGTCATGCCCGCACCCGGCGGCCGGGCCAGATCGGTGATCATCCTGCCCGACTACGCGACGAACCAGCCGCTCTTCACCGGCTGCGCCGAGGCCAAGCCGGCCAGGCCCTGCGAGCCGCACGGCGCCTCGTCGGTGTGGCTGCGCACCGAGCCGCGCGAGGACGCGCCCCTGGTCGACGACATCGGCAAGCGCGTGGGCAAGCCGAGCACGTACAGCGTGTACGACCACAGCGCCCGCGCCTCCACCGGCCAGCGGTTCGCCGTGGCCGGGCGGCAGGGCGACTGGACGGCGATCTGGTACCTCGGCCAGAAGGCGTGGTTCCACAACCCGGCCACCGCTCCGACCGCCGTCCCCGCCGCGGGCGCGCTGGTCACGCCGCTGAAGGACACGGTCAGGGTGTACGGCCGGGCGTACCCCGGCCACCCGGCCTACGAGGGCACGGGCGTCGCCTACCAGGAGCGCACGCCGCTGGCGTACGTGATCCGCTCCGGCCAGACGTACACGCTGGGACAGATCGTGGCGGCCTCGTACCAGAAGGCGGGCTCCTTCGACCCGGCCGCGCACGTCACGGTCACGGGCACCCGGCGCTTCTACCAGATCCAGCTCGGCCACCGGGTGGCGTTCGTCCGGGCGCGGGACGTACGCGTGATCCGGTGATCGGCCCCCGCGTCGGTGGCCGATTTCGTCCCGCCGATTTCGTCCCGGAGCCCGCCGGACGCGCGCGGGCACTCTCCGAAGGCGATATGGTTTTCCCGTGGCCGGCACTTCGCCGGAGACACGCGGAAGTGGCTCAGTGGTAGAGCATCACCTTGCCAAGGTGAGGGTCGCGGGTTCGAATCCCGTCTTCCGCTCGGAGTACGAACTCCTGGTGGAGTGGCCGAGAGGCGAGGCAGCGGCCTGCAAAGCCGTCTACACGGGTTCAAATCCCGTCTCCACCTCGGTCAGGCGCGGTCCCTCACGGGATCCGCTAAAGTAAAGTGCAGCGCCATGCGGAAGTGGCTCAGTGGTAGAGCATCACCTTGCCAAGGTGAGGGTCGCGGGTTCGAATCCCGTCTTCCGCTCTGAGTGACAACTCAACACGGACGATTAGCTCAGCGGGAGAGCGCTTCCCTGACACGGAAGAGGTCACTGGTTCAATCCCAGTATCGTCCACCACCCGCCCCAGCTCACGGCAGCCGCCGGGAGTCTGGGGCTTCTTGGTGTTCCGGGCGGATCACGGGTGTCGCGGGGGACTGCCGCCACGGGGGTAGGGAACCCGCATGACGACCACGCCTCCGGTCACCCCCGAGACCGTCTTCACCTACGGCGCGCCCCGGCTGAAGTTCGGCAACGGCGCCTCCGCCGAGCTCGGCTTCGACCTCGGCCAGTACGGCGACGTCCGGCGCGTCCTGATCGTCACCGATCAGGGCGTCGCCGCCTCCGGCGCCCCGCGACGGATCGCCGAGCAGATCCGCCGCCACGGCATCGACGCCCGGATCTACGACCAGGTCCATGTCGAGCCGACCGACGCCAGCCTCGCCGCCGCCGTCGAGCACGCCCGCGCCGCGGGCCCCTGGGACGCGTTCGTCGCCGTCGGCGGCGGGTCGAGCATCGACACCGCCAAGGCGATCGACCTGATGCTCACCAACCCCGGCGAGCTGATGGACTACGTCAACGCCCCGGTCGGGCACGGCCGGGCACCGGACAACCCGCTCAAGCCGCTCGTCGCCGTACCCACGACCACCGGCACCGGCGCGGAGAGCACCACCATCTGCGTGCTCGACGTGCTGTCGCTCAAGGTCAAGACCGGCATCAGCCATGCCGCGCTGCGCCCCGCGCTCGCCGTCGTCGATCCCGACCTCACGCTGACCCAGCCGGCGGGGGTGACCGCCTCGGCCGGGATGGACATCCTCTGCCACGCGGTCGAGAGCTACACCGCCCGCTGGTACACCGGCAACGAGCGCAAACGTCCCGAGCAGCGGGTGCCCTACTGCGGCGCGAACCCGATCTCCGACATGTGGGCCGAGCAGGCCATGCGGCTGCTGGCGAGGTCGTTCCGGCGCGCCGTGCGGCACGGCGACGACACGGCGGCCCGCGGCGAGATGGCGCTGGCCGCCACGTTCGCCGGGATGGGCTTCGGCAACGCCGGCGTGCACCTCCCGCACGCCAACGCCTATCCCATCGCCGGACGGGTCCGCGACTTCCACCCGAAGGACTACCCCGGCGACGAGCCGATGGTCCCGCACGGGATGTCGGTCGCGCTCACGGCGCCGGAGGCGTTCAGGTTCACCTTCCCGGCGGCGCCGGAACGCCATCTGCGCGCCGCCCGGCTGCTCGCCCCGGACAGGGAGGAGCCGGCCGAGGCGGCCGAGTTCCTGCCGAGCGTCCTGGTCGATCTCATGCGCGACGTCGGCGTCCCCAACGGGATCGGCGCCGTCGGCTTCGGCACGGGCGACATCGACGCCCTCGTCGAGGGGACGATGAGGCAGCAGCGCCTGCTCGCGACCGCTCCCGCGCCGGTGACCGAGGAGGACGTGGCGGGCATCTTCACGCGCTCCATCGAGCTGTGGTGACCCGGCCGGATGGTCAGGCGGCACGTCTCGTGGCGACGATGACGCCCGATCCATGGGACAGCTCCACCGCCACCAGCTCCGGATGGCCGAGCGCCGTACGTGGTGCTGCCGGGCCGCGAACTCACCTGGTCGGTCTGGGCGAGGACGTCCCCCTCCCCCACGACGGCGCCCGTCCGGTGGCGGACGAGGCGTGTGCCGGGCCAGTGGTCATCCGCCGGAAGAGCCAAGGATGTATGTGTGCGTCCCCTCGTTGCGGGCACACGTGTAGCGGCCATGGTGGCCATGAGGGTCCGGCGGGACACCTCTGAACCGGCGGGAAGGCGGACGCGGCTGTGAGGGGACAGGCGCCGCGCGCTCCGCGACGGTCACGGCGAAACCGTCCCGAGGGGCGTACCGGTTGCGGCCGGTCACTACGCTGGGTGGTCCGGCGGTGTGTGGGGCGGCGGCGGCCGCGAGGGGACAGGTGGCGCGGTGACGGACGCGGAAGTGCAGATCACGGACCTCACGGTCAACGATCACGCCTGCCTCACCTTCGGCGAGCCGGAGGAGCTCCACGACCTGACCGCGGCGTTCGTGCGGGACGGGCTGAAGGGCGGGTTGCGGGTGGTGTGGCTGTGCGTGGAGCCGCAGGAGGCGCTGGCCGAGCTCGGCCAGCGCGGGATCTCCGTGCAGTCCGCCACCGCCAACGGCCGGATGGAGGTCCTGGCCTGCAAGGAGGGCCTGCTGTCGGGGCAGGCGTTCGCCGTGGAGCACGCCATGGGCTGGCTGCGCGACCAGATCGAGCAGACCGCGGACGAGGGCTACTCCGGGCTGCGGGTGGCGCTCGACATGGGGTGGGCGCTCCAGCCGGTCAGCGGGATCGAGCAGTTGCCGGCGTTCGAGGAGGAGATCGCCACCGCGCTTTCCGGCACCAGCGTCTCGGTGCTGTGCCAGTACGACCGCGACCGCTTCGACCCGGTCACCCTGGCGTCGGTGTCGCCGTTCCACACGCACTCGGTGGCCGCCGCCACGTACCACAACGACCCGTTGCTACGAATATGCCGCCAGTACGCGCCACCCGGCATCCGGCTGGCCGGGCAGATGGACCGGACCGCGGAGGACGCGCTGAGGATGGCGCTGACCGAGGCGATCAGGGGCGAAGGCGACATCACCGTCAACATGGCCGAGCTGGCATTCATCGACCTCTCCAGCGCCCGAATGATCATGGAGGCGGCCAGGAGCGTGGCCCCCGATCGCAAGGTGGATCTGCGGTGCAGCCGTGCGACCGCGTCGAGATTCGTGCTGCTGGGGGCCGGCGGCATTCCGGGGATCAGTCTGGTGACCGGTCATGGTCGATGACGAGTCCGTGAACCTGCCCCCGACCGCGAAAGGCGATCCGGACCTCATCCTCGACCAGTCGTTCGACGCCGGCCTGCTGTACGCGCTGCGCGCCACGCTGGAGGCGCACGCCACGCACGCCGGCCTGCCCGACGGGCGGGCCATGGACCTGGTGATCACCGTGCACGAGCTGGCCACCAACGCGGTGGTCCACGGCGCGGGTACGGGCCGGGTGCGGATCCGGCGGATGGCCGGCGCGCTGCGGTGCGAGGTCAGCGACGCGGGACCGTCCCTGAGCACCCGAATCCCCCGGCCGGACGCGGACACCGAAGCCCTGCCGCACACCGGACAGGTGGGGAACGCCGGGGCCCCGGCGCAGGCACGGCAGGCGGGAGACGCCGCGGGTGAGGCGCGGACCCCCGTGCCCGACGCCGCCCGGTGGCCCGTCCAGCACGGGCACGGGCTGTGGATCGCCCGCTTCCTGCCCGACCGGTTCACGATCGGCTCCGGCCCGGAGGGTACCGTCGCGGTCGCCGACTTCGTCCTCCCCCCGGACGGGCACGACGCGCGGTTCGGCCTCAGCCGCCGCGATCAGGGGTCGCACGTCCTGCTGGAGCTGTCCGGGTCGCTGGGCGACCAGGCCGCGCTGGAGCTCGCCGCCGTGGTCCGCGACGTCGTCTCCGGTGAGCCGGAGCCGCGGCTGGTGATGGACCTGAGCGCGGTGACGTTCTGGGACGCGATGGGGGTCGCCGCCCTGATCACCGCGCAGCAGCAGGTGGACGGCGCCAAGGCCGGGACCATGGTGCTCACCGGCATCAGGCCGGACTTCCGGCGGCGCCTGGACGCGCTCAGCCCCGCGCCCCTGACGGTCCGCGACACTCCGGAGGAGGCCGCGCGCCTGTTCCGGTCCCCACCCCGGTAGCCCTCCCCCGTACCGCATGCCGGATCGGCGTGGCGGCGGTCTTGCCATGGGCAGAGCTCAGGATTACGGTCAAGACCGTTATGCCGTTCTAGCGAAGGTAGGCCCATGCGCTTACTCGTCGTCCTCCTCTTGACCGCTTGGTCTCTCGCAGCTCCGGCCCAGGCCGAAACCGCCGCACCGCCGACGGGGTGCGGTTTCCAGAGCCTCGGCACCCTGCCGCTCACCGGCGCCACCACGGCGGGCACCGCCCTCGACGGCGACCGCCTCTACTCCGTCACCTCCAGCGCCTCCGGCCCCGCGATCCTGGGCATCAGGAACGCCGCCGACGCGAGCCTCGTCGCCGAGCGGCCGCTTCCCCTCGCGCTCGGCTCCTGGGCCGTCACCGTGGCCCCCGACCACTCCGTCTACGTGGGCAGCTACAACGCCACCGCCGGGGCCATGGGCAGGCTCTTCCGCTACGACCCCGCCACCGACGAGGTGCGCGAGCTGGGCATCGCCGTGCCGGGCGAGACGTTCGTCTGGACGGTCGCGGCCAGCCCGGACGGGACCGCCGTCTACGGCGGCACCTCGCCCAACGGCCGGCTGTTCCGCTACGACACGGCGACCGGCCGCATCGACGACCTCGGCAGCCCCGTTCCCGGCGAGCAGTACATCCGCGACCTCGCCATCGCCGGGGACGGCACCATCTACGCCGGCGTCGGCGCGCAGAGCATGAAGGTCGCCGTGCTGCGGCCCGACGGAACCCTCGTCAAGGTGATCGACCCGCCGATCACGGGCAGCGGCTACGCCTACGACCTCGACGTCGTCGGCCGCCACCTTCTGGTCCGCTTCGGCACCACCACCGGCACCAACCCGATGGGCGTCTACGACCTGGCCGCCGGCACGTGGCGCGACGTCGTGGACGACATCGACAGCCTCACCGTGGGCGGTGGCCGGCACGGTCACCAGGTCTACCTGGTCCAGAGCGACGAGCTCGTCGCGTACGACCTCAGGACCAGGAAGATCACCAAGCTGGGCTTCACCGACCTCGGCGGCGGCGCCGCCAGGACCCTCGGCTGGAACGGCCGCACGCTCGTCGGCACCTCCTCCACCGGCCGCCTCTGGCACTACGACCGCCACAGCCGCCGCGGCAAGCTGTTCGCATCCACCCTGACCGGCCAGCCCGTCTCCATCAGGTCCATGGCCGTCGGCCCCGACGGGCGCGTCTACGCGGGCGGCTTCTTCACCGGCGGCCTGGCCGCGTACGACCCCGCCACCGGTCAATCCCAGTTCTGGGCCAACGTCGGCCAGAGCGAAGCCATCGTCACCCACAAGGGCAAGCTCTACCTGGGCGTCTACCCCGGCGCCCGCATCTACGAGTTCGACGGCACCGAGCCGAGGAAGCTGCTCGAACTCGCCGGCCAGGAGCAGGACCGGCCGTTCGCCATGGTGTCGGCGGGCGACTGGCTGGCGTTCGGCACCGTGCCCAAGGCCGGCTCGGTCGGCGGCGCGCTCGGCCTGCTCGACCCGGCCACCGGCAGGACCGTGATCAGGCGCAACCTCATCCTGGGCCAGAGCATCATCGCCCTCGCCTACCGCGACGGCGTCCTCTACGGCACCACGTCGGCGTTCGGCGCCACCGGCGTCCCGCAGGGCGACGCGGCGCACGCCTTCGCCTACGACATCGCCACCGACTCGCTCAGGTGGACGAGCACCCCCGTGGCCGGCGACCTGGCACTCGGCTCGATCACCTTCGACGGCGACGGCAGGCTGTGGGGGCTCAGCCCCGACGCGCTGTTCGAGCTCGATCCCGCCACCGGCCAGGCGCTGCGGACCGTGAAGCACCAGACCTACCCGTGGTCCACCGCCACCCAGGTCTGGCTGGACACCAACATCGAGCCGGGGCGCGACGGCCGGCTGTACGGCAAGGTGCAGGGCAAGGCGTACCGGATCGACCGGGGGACGATGGCGCTGACGCTCATCGCCCGCCCGATCTCGATCCTGCTCAAGGGGCCTGACGAGCACATGTACCTGTCACGCTTCGAGAACTTCTCCACCTACCGGCTCTGCGGCTGATACCTGAACAACTTCGGCCCCTCGGCGAAGTAGACGGCTCCGGACCTGTGCACCGCGAGGTGGTGCACAGGTCCCTCCTTCAGCACCGACCGCTTGCCCGTACGTGGATCGAGCGCGAACACCTGGGCGCCGGCGTGCGCGCCGTAGAGGCGGCGGTCCCGGGCGTTGAAGACCAGCGCGCCGGAGGACGACGCGCTGTCCGACAGCGTGACCCGGGAGACCACCTTGCGCGTGGCCACGTTCACGGCGAACACCTCGCCGCCCGCGACCCCCCACAGCCGGCCGCGGTCGTCGAAGGCGAGCGCGGGGACGGCGGGCTTGCCGGCCGCCGGGACCAGCTCCCACAGCAGCCTCTTCTCCCGCACCGACCAGGCGAACAGCTTCGCCTCCGGCTGGGTCGGCGGGGTGGCCGACTGGCCGCCGTAGATCGAGGTGCCGCCGTAGACGACGCCGTCGCGGTAGGCGAGCGAGACGATGCTCTGGTCCTTGACCACATGCCGCTGGGAGTAGGCCATCCGGCCCTCCCGAGTGTCCCAGAGGGCGAGCACGCCGCCGAGCTGCCCGAGGTCGGGCATCGTCCCGATCGCCACGTACCTGCCCGCCGGGGTCAGCGCGCGCGGCCTGATCTGCTTGTCGGCGGCGAAGTCGAGCAGCCGAGCCGGGTTCGGCGCGGGCCCGGGCTCCGGGCTGGGCGAGTACTCGGTGCTGTTCCACGGCAGGCTGGGGTCGTAGGCGTAGACCCTGGCCTCGGGATAGGCCCCGACGTAGAGCTTGCCGCCGTGCGCCGTCATGGCCTCGCTCTGGGAGAAGGTGTGGAACTCCTCCCGCTCCCCCGTGACCGGGTCGAGCGCCGCGAAACCACCGTTGAGGAAGCCGCCCACGTAGACGCGGCCGTCCGGGCCGTCCGCGATGGCCGTGATGTCGATCGGCTCGCCCTGGATGCCCGTCTGGACGAACGATCTGGCGCCGGTCTGCGGGTTGTAGCGGAACATCAGGCCGCGCCACAGCAGCCCGACGAGGCTCTTGCCGGGGTAGTCGGGCAGGCCCAGCTCGGCCCAGCCGATGCCGCGGGTGTTGGCGACCCGTCCGGTGAAGGGCATCCCCGTCGGGGAGACGGTACGGGTGCGCGGGTCGTAGCCGACCAGCTCCCCGCCCTTCACGAAGTAGATCCGTCCTTGGTCGTCGGGCGGCGAGACGTCCAGGCCGTGGGCGGATTCGAGGGTGTCGGTCCAGGCACGAGCGGCGATGTCCCAGACGTGCAGGGGGCCCGGGAAGGCGCTGCCGTACCTGACGAAGAGGAAGCCGCCGGCGACGTTGACGTCGTAGGCCCACTTGTCCGTGACGTCCAGACCGGGCGGCGTGGGCAGCTCCTCGGCCACGCCGGTGGCGGCGTCCACCTCGAAGACGGCGGCCGGGTTCTCGGTGCCCGCGTAGATCTTGCCGCCGGCGTAGGAGACGCTCCGCACGTACGCGTGGGAGGCGGAGAGCTTGCCGTAGTCGCGGAAGCCGGTCGCCGGGTCGTAGCCGAACAGGCGGCCGCCCGGCGACGTGCCGCCGTACACGGTCGCGCCCTCGCCCGCCGCCACCGACCAGACGAAGTTCTCGGACGGGAGCGGGCGGCCGAGGTCGGCGACACCGCCCTCGCGGGTCCAGCGGTAGAGGCGGCCGTCGCCGTAGGTGCCGGCGTAGACGCTGCCGTCGGGGGTCGCGTCGACCGCCCAGGCCCCGGCGGCGCCCGGCAGGTCGAGCCGCGCCACCGCGGCGCCGGTGGCCGGGTCCACCGCGTTGAGGTGGGCGGGGGCGCCGGAGGAGGCTTCCCAGAGCACGGGGGTGCCGCCGGGGCCGGGGGCGACGGTGCCGCCGAGCAGCAGCACGTCCTGGAGCGGCACACCGAGATCGGCCGGGCCCGCTTCGGCGGCCGGGGTCGCGGTCGTGCCGCCCGCCGCC
>NZ_JBEXDT010000170.1:0-8135 GCF_040605905.1 Nonomuraea sp. NPDC005501
CGCCACGGCCCCGGGCGCGTTCCAGCAGCCGCCGCCGCGCGGCGGCGACACCGCCGTCTACGACGCGGTGCCGGGCGACGGGCGTGACAGCGGCTCCAACCGGCGGCTGTTCCTCCAGCTCGGCGCGGCCGTGGCCGTGATCGCCGCCGTCACCGTCGCGTTCGTGGTGTGGGGCGGCTCCGAGGACACGCCCACCGCCGCCCCCACCCCGACCCCGGCCGCCACGGTCGAGACGCTCCCCGCGATCCCCACCCCCGAGCCGACCACGTCCCCGTCGAGCACGCCCAAGGTGGTCATCCCGTCGGGCCGGCCCACCGCCCTCCGCGAGACCGCGCAGCCCAAGGCCACGCTGACCCGCGGCGTCGTCCCGCCGGGCGGATGGTCGGCGTGGCTGTGGGCCTTCGACAACGCCCTGACGGCCCAGCGGGCCGTCGGCGACGTGAACCCGCGCGTCGCCGACGACGCCCGCAAGAAGCTCAGGAAGGCGGCCAAGAGCTTCGAGCGGGGCCGCGACGACGCCGGCCGCGACCAGATCAGGAAGGTCATGGCCGAGCTGAGGCAGGCCCAGGCCAGGGGCGAGGTGCCGTCCTCCGGCCCGCTGCCCGACTTCATGGGGGACTGGCGGCTCTGACGTACATTGACGCCATGACGATCCACTCCGGGCGGCGGGCGAGGCTGGCCGAGGCCCTGCCCGCCCGCGGCGTCGAAGCCCTCCTGGTCACCTCCCGCGTCAACGTCCGCTACCTCACCGGCCTCGACAGCTCCAACGCCGCCGTGCTCGTCGGGGCGGACGGCTCGGCGCTGCTGGCCACCGACAACCGGTACGTGGAGCGGGCGCGGACCCTGGACGTGCCCGTCGTCGAGGCCACCGACGTGGCCGGCGCGCTGGCCGTGCCCGGAGCGGGCGTCGAGGCCGCCAGCATGAGCATCGCCACGTACAGGTCGCTCCTCGACCGCCTGGGCGGCTCCGGCGAGGTGCTCGTCCCCCTGGAGCCCGTCGTGGAGACGCTGCGCGCCGTCAAGGACGAGGACGAGCTGGAGCTCCTGCGGACGGCCTGCGCCATCACCGACCAGGCCTTCGCCGACGTCTGCCGCGCCATCGCACCCGGCCTGACCGAGCGCGAGGTCGCCCACCTCCTGGAGGCCCGCATGGCCGAGCTCGGCGCCGCCCGGCCCGCCTTCGACTCGATCGTCGCGGCCGGCGAGAACGGCTCCGTGCCCCACCACATCCCCACCACCAGGCCGCTGCGGGCCGGCGACCTCGTCACCCTCGACTTCGGCGCCCAGTACGAGGGCTACCACGCCGACATGACCCGTACCGTCAGCCTCGGCGAGCCCGCCGCGTGGCAGCGGGAGCTGTACGACCTCGTCGCCGACGCCCAGCGCGCCGGCCGGGAGGCGCTCAAGCCCGGCGCCGACGTCCGGCAGGTGGACGCGGCGGCCCGCTCCGTCATCGAGGCGGCCGGCCACGGCGGCCACTTCCGGCACGGCCTGGGCCACGGCGTCGGCCTGGCGATCCACGAGGAGCCGTTCCTGGGCCCTTCGCGGACCGGTAGACTAGAGGATCGAGTTCCGATCACCGTCGAGCCGGGGGTCTACCTTCCCGGTCAGGGCGGCGTTCGCATCGAGGACACCCTCGTGACACGTGAGGGCGAGCCGGAACTCCTCACGAAGACGACCAAGGAGCTGCTCGTCCTTTAGAGCGGCCGCACGCGGGAGAGAACGAGTGGCGACGACCAACGACCTCAAGAACGGCATGGTGCTGAAGCTCGACGGCGGGGACCTGTGGGCCGTCGTGGAGTTCCAGCACGTCAAGCCGGGCAAGGGCGGTGCGTTCGTGCGCACCAAGCTCAAGAACGTGCTGTCCGGCAAGGTCGTCGACAAGACCTTCAACGCCGGCGTGAAGGTCGACGTGGCCAACGTCGACAAGCGCGAGATGCAGTACTCCTACCGGGACGGCGACGACTTCGTCTTCATGGACACCGAGACCTACGACATGGTCAACGTGCCCGCCGGCACGGTCGGCGACGCGGCCAACTACATGCTGGAGAACACGCTGGCCACGGTCGCCTTCAACGAGGGCGCCGCCCTCTACGTCGACCTGCCCGCCGCGGCGGAGCTGACCATCGCCAGCACCGAGCCCGGTCTGCAGGGCGACCGCTCCACCGGCGGCACCAAGCCCGCCACGCTGGAGACCGGCGCCGAGATCAAGGTGCCGCTGTTCATCACGACCGGCGAGAAGGTCAAGGTCGACACCCGCAGCGGCGAATACCTCGGCCGGGCCTGAGGTGTCGGCACGAGGCAAGGCACGCAGGCGCGCGCTGGACATCCTCTTCGAGTCGGAGATCCGCGGCGAGGATCCCCTCAAGATCCTCGCCGAGCGGGTGGAGCGGCAGGAGCCGCCGGTCAACGAGTACACCTCGGCCCTGGTCGAGGGCGTCGCCCGCCACCAGGCCCGCATCGACGAGCTGATCACCACCTACTCCGAGGGCTGGACCCTGGAGCGCATGCCCGCCGTCGACCGCAACCTCCTGCGCGGCGGCACCTACGAGCTGCTCTGGATGCCCGACGTGCCCGAGGGCGTGGTCATCAGCGAGTGGGTCCACCTGGCCGGTGAGCTGTCGACGGACGAGTCGCCGTCGTTCGTCAACGGGCTGCTGGCCCGCTTCAAGCAGCTCAAGCCCAGCCTGACCCTCTAGGGCACGCCCGATCACCAGTTGACCTTGACGCGACGTCAACGTGTCTCATAGGGGTCATGAGGATCGGCGAACTGGCCGCGCTGGTCGGGGTGTCCACCCGGACCGTGCGCCACTATCACCACATCGGCCTGCTCCCCGAGCCGGCGCGGCAGGCCAACGGCTACCGCGAGTACCGGCTCGCGGACGCGGTGAGCCTGGCCCGCATCCGGCAGCTCGCCCGGCTGGGGCTCTCCCTCGACGAGCTGCGCGACGCGCTGGCCGGCGACCACGGCCGCGACCTGCGCGAGGTGCTCCAGGAACTGGACGCCGACCTCGTCAGGGAGCAGGAGGCGATCGCGGCCAAGCGCGCACGCCTGGCCGCGCTGCTCGCCCGAGCCGACGAGGGGTCCGGCGCCCTCATGTCGGCGGGCCTGGCGGAGGTGCTGCGCGGCCTGTCCCTCGACGGATCGCCCGTCGCCGAGCTTGACCGCCAGATGCTGACGCTGGCGAGCGCCATGGGCGGCCCGGAGGGCGAGAACGCGGTGGTCGACCTGATGCGGCCCCTCACCGAGCCGGACACGCTCGCCGGCGGGCTCGACCTCTACCGGCGGCTCGACGACCTCGCCGACGCCGACCCGGGCGACCCCAGGGTGGCCGGGCTCGCCGCCGACCTGGCCGGGCACATCCCCGACGCGATGGCCTCGGCCATGATCGAGAACAGTCGAGAGCCGGCGGCGGGCGGCTCGCCGGTGACGGACGGCGACCGGTGGCTGGAGACACTCGCGGGGGAACTGGCACCCGCGCAGGTCGAGGTGCTGCGGCTGCTCATGGAGCGGCTGCGCGAGCGGACGTCATGCTGAGGCCCAGGGGGAGCGGGCGTCATGGTGAGGGCCGTGCCGTGGTGAGGCCGCGTCACGGTGAGGGCCCGGCGACGGCGTGGGCCCTGCCGTGGTGAGGCTCGCACGCGCCGCCCTCTACGCCGTCGTGCCCGCCGAGTGCCTGCTGGCCGTGCTGCTCGTGTGGGGGGTCCGTCCGCCGGTCGCCCTGCTCGCGGGCGCGGAGGGGGTCGCCGCGCTGGTGTTCACGCTGGAGGCTGTCGTCGCCGGCCGGCTGTTCCTGGCCGCGCGCCGGGAGGGCGCGGGCCGGCGGGCCGCGCTGTCGGCCACCGCCGACGCCCTGATGCCGCCGGTGGTGCGCAGGCTGGTGGAGTTCGAGGTGCGGGGGGTCGCCGCTCTCGTCGTGTTCGTGGTGCGGCGCGGCCGGCCCCGGGTGCCGCCGGGCGCCGTCGCGGTCCCGTACGCGGGGGAGCAGGCGGCGACCCTGCTCGTCCTCGTCTTCGCGATGGCCGTGGAGACCGTCGTGGTGCACCTGCTGCTCGTCTCCCTCGGGGTGCCCGCCGGGATCCACCTGCCGGTGCTCCTGCTGGACGTGTACGGGGTGCTGTTCGTCCTGGCCCTGGCCGCCTCCTCCGCGCTGCGGCCGCACCTGGTGAGCGAGGACGAGGTGCGCGTCCGGTACGGCGAGTACCTCGACGTCCGCATTCCGCGCGAGCTGATCGCCTCGGTCGCGGCAGCGCGCTCGTACGACGAGAAGGGCAGGGCCATGGTGGTGGACGGGCGGCTGCGGGTGGCGGTGTCGTCCCAGACCAACGTGGCCGTCGAGCTGACCGCCCCGGTCACCGTGGTGCGCCCGCTCGGCGGCCGCGCCGAGGTCACGTCCGTGCGGTTCTTCGCCGCCGACCCCGCCGTCGTGGTCCGCGCCCTGCGCCCGGCCCCGGTGCCGTGACGGAGACCGCACCCGTCCCCGGCGCCCGCGCCGTGACGGTCCGTGCCCGTGGCACCCACGTGCTGCCACGGCACCCGTGGCAGCACGTGGGAGGTGTGGGACGGCGTAGGCTGGGGCGGGTCGGAGGAGCGAGAAGGAGGCGAGCCGAGGTTGCGTGCTGAAGGCGTCACGAGGCCCCCGGCGGTGCGGACCGCCGTCGTCTGGGACGCGTTGCTGGCCGAGCTGGCCCGGCTGGGAGAGGCCACCGGGCGCGACCGGCTCGACATCGTCGACGCCGGCGGCGGCACCGGAGGGTTCGCCGTGCCGATGGCCGAGCTGGGCCACACCGTCACGGTCGTCGACCCGAGCCCCGACTCGCTGGCCGCGCTGGAGCGCCGGGCCAAGGAGAAGGGCGTCGGCGTGCGGGGGCTGCAGGGCGACGCGGCCGACCTGGCCGACCTGCTCGACCGCGACGGCGCCGACCTGGTGCTGTGTCACAGCGTGCTGGAGTACGTCGACGACCCGATCGGCGCGATGACCGCCGTCGCGGGCCTGCTGCGCCGGGGCGGCGCGGTGAGCGTGCTGACGGCCAACCCGGTGGCGGCCGCCCTCCACCGCGCGCTGGCCGGCCACTTCGACGAGGCCCGTACGGCGCTCGCCGACCACGAGGGCCGCTGGGGCGACCGCGACCCCACCCCGCGCCGCTACACCGCCGAGGCCCTGTCCGAGCTGCTGGCGGCGACCGGCTTCGCGGTGGGGGCCGTGCACGGCGTGCGAGTCTTCGCCGACCTGGTGCCCAGCCGGCTGGTCGACGGCGAGCCCGGCGCGGCCGAGGCTCTGGTGGCACTGGAGCAGGCCGCCGCGGGGCACCCCGTCCTGCGCGACATCGCCACGCAGCTGCACGTTCTCGCCCGGCGGAGCTGAACCCGCCGGGCGTTCGCACTCGTGTTCGGATAGAATCGAGGACGTGTCCCGCAAGCAGATCACCGGCATCGGCCCCGCTCCGCGGACCGGGGTCGATGACAGCGGCTGCCCGATCCTGCACGTCGACATGGACGCGTTCTTCGCGAGCGTCGAGCTGCTGGAGCGGCCGGAGCTGCGCGGCCGCCCGGTGATCGTCGGCTCGCCCGCCGGCCGGGGCGTGGTGCTCAGCGCCACCTACGAGGCCAGGGCGTACGGCGTGCACTCGGCGATGCCCATGAGCAGGGCCCGCCGGATGTGCCCGCAGGCCACGATCATCCCGCCGAGCCACGGGAAGTACTCCGAGGTGTCCCGGGGCGTCATGGAGATCTTCCACGCGATCACCCCGCTGGTCGAGCCGATCGCCTCCGACGAGGCGTTCCTCGATGTCGGCGGCGCCAGGCGCCGGCTGGGCCCGCCCGCGCGGATCGCCGCGATGATCCGCGAGCAGGTCCGTGACCGCTACGGCATCACGTGCTCGGTGGGGGTGGCGAGCAGCAAGTTCGTCGCCAAGCTCGCCTCCAAGCAGTGCAAGCCCGACGGTCTGCTCGTGGTGCCCGAGGCCGAGGTGGTGGCGTTCCTGCACCCCCTGCCCGTCTCGGCGCTGTGGGGTGTCGGCGAGCGCACGGAGCAGGCGCTCGTACGGCTGGGCATCCGCACGGTCGGCGACCTGGCCCGGGTGCCGCCCGCCACGCTCCGGCGCGAGCTGGGGCAGGCCGCCGGCGGCCACCTGGCCGAGCTGGCGTGGGGCCGCGACGAGCGGCCCGTCACCGCCCACGCGCCCGACAAGAGCATCGGCAACGAGGAGACGTTCGCCGCCGACGTGGACGACCCCGAGGCGATCAGGCGGGAGCTGCTGCGCCTGTCGGAGCGCGTGGCGGGCAGGATGCGGGCGGCCGGGCACGTGGGCCGGACGGTGAGCGTGAAGCTGCGCCGGGCCGACTTCACCACCATCACCCGCTCGCGCACCCTCAAGGAGCCGACCGACGTGGCCCAGGAAATCTATGCCACGGCCTGCGAGCTGTTCGAGGCGGCCGGGCTGGAGCGGGTGCGCCTTCGCCTCGTCGGTGTCAGGATGGAGAACCTCAGGCCGGCCGACTCCGCGGCTCGGCAGCTCAGCCTCGGCGAGCGGGAGACGGGATGGCGGGAGGCCGAACGCGCGATGGACAAGGCGATCCGCAGATTCGGGCCGGATGCGGTGCTCCCGGCGTCGCTTGTGCGCGGAAGACTTGATGAAATGGAAGCATGACGCCATGTCGGGACCTGGGGGGAGTGTGGGGAGTGGTGCCTAGATGACCCACAATGGAGCTATGACGTCACCTCCGGTTTGGTCTGCGTTGGACGTTTGCTTTCGCCTACGTCTACAGCCTCGTATTCTGGGGATAACCGACCGCGAGGTCCGGACACCCCGTGTCGTCCGTTGCCGTCTTCCCCGTAATGGGGCCGTCCTTGGGAGGCGCCGTGCCGCTCTCTGAGCACGAGCAGCGCTTGCTCGACCAGATCGAGCAGGCACTCTACGCCGAGGATCCGAAGTGGGCCAACACCGTCAGGATCAGTGACCCCCGCAGCCATTACAAGCGCCGCCTGATCAAAGCCTCCGTCGGCTTTGCCCTCGGTGTCGTGCTCCTCATGGTGGGTGTGGTGATCAACCTGATTCCGCTCGGCGTCGGCGGTTTCGTGGTCATGCTCGCCGCGTGTCTGTGGGGCCTGTCCAGCTGGAAACGCATGAACGGGTTCGTGGACACCGCCACCGGCTCCGTTCCCGCCCCGGGTAAGCCGGCGGCGCGGCGCGGTGGCCGGGGCACGTTCATGGAGCGTATGGAAGAGCGCTGGCGCCGTCGTCACGACGAGCGCTGACCCCTCCCATCGGGCCAGACCCGGCATCCCCGCCGGGCCGCACGGCCCAGGCCCGGCACCGCCGGGCCACCTCGCCCCCACGCGCGCCCACCGACGGCTCTCCACCCCGGGCGCGCCCGCCCACTCACACCTCACGCGCGTCCGCCGCAGGATCACCCCCGGCAGCGCTCGCCGACGGATCGCCTCCGCGTGATCGTGCGGCCGTCCCCCAAGGGAACGACCGCACGATCCCGCCACGGCACCCGGCCGGCGAATCACCACCCCGCGCGCCGGTCACCCCGCGCCGGTCACCCCGCGCCGGTCACCCCGCGCCGGTCACCCCGCGCCGGTCACCCCGCGCCGGTCACCACGGGGCGCCTCCCGTTACGAGCCCTTCTCGGCCGCCGTCCTCCGCAGCCGCAGGTTCTCCAGCCGGTCGAACCCGTCCAGCAGCCGCTCGCCCATGAGCCGCATCCTGCGCAGCGTCGAGGGCGGCAGCAGCAGCGCCCGCAGCCGCCTGCCGCGCGACGCCGTCGCCGCCAGAGCCTTCCGCACCGTGCGCAGGTCCTGCCGCACCGGGCCGATCTCGCCGGGCGAGCGGGCGAACAGCGACCGCTCCACCGCCGACGCGATGGCCGTGATGGCCGCCGCCGAGCCGGCGTCGAACTCGTACCGCTCGGCCAGCCTCCGCGCCAGCGCCCGCGGCGTCTCGCTGGTGCCGCGCTCCAGCCCGTAGTCCAGCAGCAGGTCGTCGAGCTCGGCCCAGACGGCCGCGACGGACGGCAGCCGCCCGCTCCCGGCCCTCGCGCCCGCGCTCATGCCCGTCCCCGCTGCCGCACTCGTTCCGCCGCCGGCTCCCGTACCGGAGTCCGCGCGCGGCGATCCGTCCGGGGCGCC
>NZ_JBEXDT010000171.1:0-8116 GCF_040605905.1 Nonomuraea sp. NPDC005501
CACCGCGCGCACCGCGCGGTGGGGCGCTCCCACGAAAGGACACCCCCATGAAGCTCCGCATCCGGGGACTCGTGGCGGCCGTCGCGCTCGCCACCGGTCTGACGGGCCTCACCGTCCTGAACGCCGCCCCGGCCGCCGCCGCCAACATCCTCCCCAACCCCGGCTTCGAGTCGGACCTCGCCGGCTGGACCTGCTCCGGCACCGCCGCGGCCGCCTCCTCACCCGTCCACGGCGGCGCCCGCGCCCTCCAGGGCACCCCGGCCGGCAGCGACTACGCCCGCTGCGGGCAGACCGTGACCGTCCAGCCCGGCACCACCTACCGCCTGTCCGCCTGGGTCCAGGGTTCGTACGTCTTCCTCGGCGCCACCGGGACGGGCGTGGAGGTCAGCACCTGGGGTGCGCCCGGCTCGCAGTGGGCACAGCTCACGACCTCCTTCACCGCCCCGGCCGGCACCCGTTCCGTGACGGTGTACGTCAACGGCTGGTACGGCCAGTCCGCCTACCTGGCCGACGACGTCGTCCTCGACGGCCCCGGCGGCGCCCCCGACACCCGGCCGCCCACGGTGCCCGCCGGCCTGTCCGCCGCCGGCGCGACCGCTTCCAGCCTCACCCTCTCCTGGAACGCCTCCACCGACGACTCCGGCAGTGTCGCCCGCTACGAGGTCTCCCGCGACAACGGCGCCCCGGCCTCCGTCACGTCCACCACCTACACCGCGACCGGCCTGAGCGCCGACACGGCCTACGGCTTCCGCGTACGCGCCTGCGACGCCGCCGGCAACTGCTCCGCCTACAGCGCCACCGCCACCGCCCGGACGACCGGGACCACGCCGCCGCACACGGGAGCCATCCGGTACGCCCCGTACATCGACATCACCATGACCACGCCCTCCCTGACGGCCGCGGCCTCCGCCACCGGCGTCAAGAACTACACGCTCGCCTTCGTCCTCGGCGACAGCACCGGCTGCAACCCCGCCTGGGGCGGCACGATCCCGCTCGCCGACCCGCGGATCATCGGCGACGTCAAGGCACTCCAGGCCCAGGGCGGCCAGGTCGTCGTGGCCAGCGGCGGCGCGATGGGCCCCTACCTGGAGCACACCTGCGGCAGCCCGGCCGCGCTGCTGACCGCGTACAAGAAGGTGCTCGACACCGTCGGCACCAACCACCTGGACGTCGACGTCGAGGCGTCCATCGACGTGGCCAAGGTCAACACCGCGCTCAGGCAGCTCCAGGCCGAGCGGGGCACGACGGTCGGCTACACGCTGCGGGTGCAGGGCCAGGACTACGGCGTGGACCCGTTCTCGCTGCAGATCCTCCAGGACGCCGCCGCCCGCGGGCTGGAGGTCGTCGTCAACCCGATGCTCATGAACTTCGGCCACACCGGCGACTGGGGCGACGCCATGATCTCGGCGGCCCAGGCCACCCTCGCCCAGATGAGGACCGTCTGGCCGTCCCGGTCCGACGCCCAGCTCAGGCGGATGCTCGGCGTCACCCCGATGATCGGCCGCAACGACACCGGCATGACCACCACCCAGGCCGACGCCCGCGAACTGCGCGACTGGGCCAACGCCAACCACATCGGCTTCATGGGCTTCTGGTCCGCCGGCCGCGACAACGGCGGCTGCCCCGGCGGCGGCGTCTCGCCGACGTGCAGCGGCATCGCCCAGTCGGCCTACGAGTTCACCGGCATCTTCAAAAGTTTCACGGGCTGAGCGAGATCAGGGGATGAACGGAACCAGCGGCAGGTAGGGCACCAGCTCGGTCGGCTTCACCGGCAGCCCAGGCCCGGGCGGCCGGTAGGTCGGCAGCGCCTCCCCGTACTCGTGCATCCACGCGTGGTCCACCATCAGCCGCATCGGCCCCGGCGCGGACGAACTCTCCGCCCGCGCCGGGACCGGGTCCACGCGCCCCACCGCCAGCTTGGCCACCGCGTCGGCCACCAGCCCCGCGTCCGGCAGCGCCACGTCGCACCTGTCGTCCGGTCCGATGAGCAGGTCCAGCTCGGGCGGCACCGGGTAGATCGGCCGCGGCAGCGCCAGCACCCGCGGCGCGGGAGCCATCGGCAGCCCGTCGCGCACCGCCTCCACCAGCACCGACCGCGCCGTGCGCCCGCTCAGCACGCCGTCGGCGAGCGGCCAGCACAGCTTCCCCACGTTCGCGCCGTCCTCGCCCAGGGCATGCAGGCAGAGGTACGGCACCAGCGCAACCTCGTCGCCCCGTCCCTCCTGCGCCCACCCGCGCCCGCACCCGGCCAGCACGAGCAGCGCCAGCATCGCCCGGTACGCGGTGTCGGCGTGCGCCGTCTCCAGCCGCCCCGGCACGATCACGCACCGGCCCCCGGTCCGCTCCGCCGTCGCACCCAGCTCCCGCGCCACCTTGACCGCCCGCGCGGCCGGCACCCCGGTCAGCGGCTCCTGCCAGGCGGGTGTGTACGGCTCGCCCCGGTCGTCGTAGCCGCCCGGCCAGCAGCCCGGCAACCCGTCCCTGGCGACCCCGTACACCGCCAGCAGCAGGTCGAACACGGTCGTCACCAGCAGATCCCCGTACCGCCGCACCGGCACCCCGCGCCGCAGCGCGCCCGGCCCGTCGTCGAAGCGCGGCAGCAGCACCTCCACCGCCTCGCCCCGCGGCCCGCCGTACACGCTGAGCCGGTCCGCGCGCCGCCCGATGCCGCAGCCCGCCACCCACGACCCGCCCACCTCGCGCAGCCGCACGAGACACGGCAGGTCGGTGTGGTCCAGTGCGTGCTCGGCGAACACCGGCCGCTCCACCAGGAACTCGCTGAGCAGCACATGCCCCATCGCCATCGCCAGCGCGCCGTCCGTGCCCGGCCGCACGACCAGGGTCTCGTCCGACAGCCGCGTCGGATGCGGCCCGATCGCGACGACCTTCTGCCCCTTGTACCGCCCGGCGATCACCGACGGCGTGCCGGGCGTGCGGGTCAGCCGGTTGTTCTCACCCCAGAGCATCACGTACGCGACACGCGGCCAGTCGTCCGGCTCCGGACCGCGGAAGCCGGGGCCGAGCACCTGCCGCGGCGCGCTCGGCTGCTCGGTCAGGACCGCGCCGCCCAGCGCGCCCACCAGCCCCGCCAGCGGCGAGGTCGCGAGCGCGGCCACCCGGTCCGCGCCGTGCTCGGCGACCGTGTGCACGATCGCCGCGGCCGTCAGCTCCGCCGCCGTCCCGTCGTCCAGCGGCACGCGCCGGCCGCCCCGGGCGCGACGGTACACCTCAGAATTTGCTGTGAGTTTCGCCCAGGCGGCGACCGGGTCGCGAAGCTCATCTTTCACCTCGAAGTAGAGCCGGGCCAGAGCCCGGTTGACCTGCGATCCCCCCATGGAAAGAGTTCAACACAGACGGTCACGGTCTATCGCGGTACGACCCGCCATGTCGGGGATAAGAATGCCCTCGCAAGTAGCAGCATCCAGGCGAGTACGGCAGGCTAGACCCGCCATGGAATACGCATTTCTCACCGGGACAGTCCTCGTCGCAGGAGTCGTGTTCGCCGTCATCGCCCAGTGGCGTGACTGGCGGCCGCCGATCGTCGTCGCAGTGGTCGTGGGCGTCGCCGTCCGCGTGCTGCTGCTGTTCACCGCGGCGCACGACTCGTGGCAGCCCGTCGACTTCGTCGAGAGCTTCAAGCCCGCGGGCGAGGCCGTGCTCAACGGCCAGGACCCCGTGCTGGCCAGCGAGGGCGGCTGGCACTTCCTGCCGACGATCCCGTACGTCTACGGCATCCTGCTGTGGCTGGGCATCCCGTGGGAGTACGCCGGGCGGCTGGTCACCGTCGTCGCGGACATCGTCCTGATCCCGCTCGTGGCCAAGCTGGCCGGCGGTCCCAAGGCGTCGCTGCGCGCCCTGCAGTACGCGCTCAACCCGCTCGCGCTGCTGGTGGCCTGCATCCATGGCCAGGTCGAGCCGGTGGCGCTGGTCTTCGGCGTGGCCGCGTTCGTGGTGGCGCGCGGGCCGGGCCCGCACGACCGCGCCGGCGTCACCACCCGGGTCGTCGCCCGCGTCCGCCGTGGCGTGACGGCCTACGGCTGGCGCGCCTCCGTGTACCGCGTGCTCGGCCCCGGCGGCATGCTCCGGCGAGCGCTGACGCCCGGCCCGACCGACCGCGCCGACCTCAAGCGGGCCTGCCTGGCGGGCCTGCTCATGGGCCTCGCCCTGTGCGCGAAGAGCTGGCCGATCTGGCTCGTCCCCGGCATGCTGCTGCTCCTGCCGCACCTGCGCGCGCGGGTGGCGGCGCTGTTCATGACCGGCCTGGTGCCGCTGTTCTTCCTGATCACCCTGCCCGTCTTCGCGGGCACGACGCTCCAGCAGATCCCTGAGGTCATCAAGACCATCCAGGACATCCGCCCGATCGTCGGCGAATGGGGCTGGACCCCGTGGTTCACCGGCGGCAACTGGGAGCTGCGGGCCGATCTCGCCAAGTTCGGCACCAACCTCATCTACGCCTGCGTCGTCGGCGTGATCCTCCTCTGGCGGCGGGCCGACCCGATCGACATGACCACGGCCATCCTGCTGATCTTCATGGTCGTCACCCCGCGGCTCGGCGCGCAGTACCTGCTGTGGTTCATGCCGTTCCTGATCGCCCGGCCGACCCGGTTCGCGTGGCCGGCGATCATCGGCGGGTCGGCGTGGGCCGCCTACGGCTACCTGTACATGACCCAGTTCGACGTCGACACCTGGTGGTTCCTGCACTCGCAGTGGTCGCGGGCGTCCATCGTGCTGCTGCCGCTGCTGTTCGTCGCCATGCCGTGGGGCCGCCGCGTCGCGTCCCGCCTGACGGCCGCCCCGGACGAGGCCACAGGCAGGGCCCGCGTCACCTCCGCCGTCTAGGACGTCCGTTTCCCACAAGAGCAGGGCGTGCCGTGCCGGATAGCGTCCGCCCATGGACACGAACACGACAGGCGACGGCATGCTCGCCCGTGCCGCCGCCTACCTGGAGCTCCACGGCAGGCTGATCGACCGGCTGCGCTTCGCCGCACTGTTCGCCGGCGGACCGGCGCGACCGGTGCTGGACGCGCTGCGCTGCTACCAGAACGCCGACGGCGGCTTCGGCAACGCGCTCGAGCCCGACCTGCGCGGCGCCGCCAGCCAGCCCGAGCCGGTCGAGGTGGCCTTCCACATCCTCGACGAGCTGGACGCGTTCGCCGACCCGATGGTGCCCCCGGCGTGCGACTACCTGCTGTCGGTGACGGCGGGGGACGGCGGCGTGCCGTTCGTGCTGCCCAGCGTGCGTGGCATGGCCCGCGCGCCCTGGTGGGAGACCGGCGACGACCCGCCGGGCAACCTCGTGCCGACCGCCTCCATCGCCGCGCTCCTGCACAAGCACCGCGTCCGCCATCCCTGGCTGGAGCCGGCCACCGGGTTCCGCTGGACGCGGATCGCCGCCGTCGAGCGCACCACGCCGTACGAGGCGCGGGCCGTCGTCGCCTTCCTGGAGCAGGCGCCGGACCGCGAGCGGGCGGAGGCCGAGTTCGCCCGGCTGCGGCCCGCCATCCTGGACACCGTCGCCCTCGACCCGGACGCCTCCGGCGAGGCGCACTTCCCGCTGGACTTCGCGCCGTCGCCGCTGCGGCTGCCGCTGTTCGACGCCGGGCTGCTGGACCGGCACCTGGACGCGCTGGCTGCCGCCCAGTCGCCCGAAGGCGGGTGGAACGGCAACTGGACGATGTGGACGCCGCTGGTCGAGCACGAGTGGGGCGGCCACGTGACCGTCGAGCGCCTCAAGACCCTGCGCGCGTACGGCCGCCTGAACGCCTGAGCCCTCACTCCACGCTGTCGGTGCCGTGGCCTAGCGTGGAGGGATGTACGAGGAACGGCCGCCCGCGCCCGGGCTCGCCGGCCGGGTCGTGTGCGAGTGGTCGCACGTCAGCGAGGCCCGAGGCACACAGCTCGTGGTGCCGGACGGCTGCGTCGACCTCATCTGGGGGCCCGGCGGGCTCTTCGTGGCGGGCCCGGACACGGGGCCGATGCCCGCGCCCATGCGCCCCGGCGACAGGTATGCCGGCATCCGGTTCCGGCCGGGCGCGACGGGTGAGGTGTTCGGCGTGCCCGTCCACTGGCTGCGCGACGAGCGCGTCACCCTCGCCTCGCTGGACGCGCCGGCCTGGCGCCCCGTCCTGTCACCGGACTCTCCGCAGAACGCGCTCGCCGATCGCCTGCGCCTCATGCGGGCCGCCGTCACCGCCCGGATCCGGGAGACGGCGCCCGCCGACCCGGCGGCCCCGGCCCTGGTCGCGGCGCTGCGCTCGGGGTCGAGCGTGCGGGAGGCCGCACGGGAGCTCGGCTTCAGCGAGCGGCAGCTCCACCGCAGGAGCGTGGCCGGGTTCGGCTACCCGCCCAAGACGCTCCAGCGCGTCGTGCGGTTCCAGCACGCGCTGCGGCTGGCCCGCTCGGGTGTCGCCCTGGCGGAGGTGGCGGCGGCGTCCGGCTACGCGGACCAGGCCCACCTGTCCCACGACGTCAAGCGGCTGAGCGGCGTCCCGCTGGGCCGCCTCCTCACCTGAGCCCGCCCGGCCCCGGCGTCATCGCCGCCGCTGGACCGGACTTCCGGCGGCCTTGGCGTTCTCGGTCACCGGGTCTCCGGTCGCGGCCGGCGCGCGCGACTCCGTCGGAGGTGGGGTGCCGGGCGGCGCGGCGGCGGGCGGTTCGTCCGGCGGCGTGCCCGACAACAGCGCGGAGGCCCAGGTGGCGCGCGGATCGCTGTCCACCAGCAGGGCCCGCGCGAACAGGCTCAGCGGAATCGCCAGCAGCGCCCCCAGCGGCCCGAGCACGAACGCCCAGAGGATCAGCGACAGGAACGTCATCGTCGTCGACAACCCCACCGCGTCGCCCAGGAACTTCGGCTGGATGAACGACTGGATCACCACGTTGATGACGCAGTACGCGGCGATGACCAGCAGCATCTCCTTGACGCCGCCGTCGAGCAGGGCCAGCAGGGCGGGCGGGATGAGACCGAGGACGAAGCCGACGTTCGGGATGTAGTTCGTGATCAGCGCCAGGACGCCCCACAGCACGGGCAGTGGCACGCCGAGGATCGACAGCGCCGCCGTGTCCAGCACCGCGCAGATCAGTCCGAACACCGTGGAGACGATGAGGTAGCGCCGGGTCTTCTCGGCGAACGTGTCGAGCGCGGCCACCAGCCGGTGCTGGTGGGCGTGCCCGGCGGCCAGGATCCTCGCGGTCACGGGCGCGTCCAGGCACATCGCGAGCAGCAGCACCACGATCAGGAACAGGCTGGACAGGACGCTGACCAGGCTGGACAACAGGCTCTGCACGACGCCCACGACCTTGTCCACGTCGATGGCCTTGACCGCGTCGTTGATCATGCTGTTGCTGACGCCGTGCGCCGCCGCGAAGGCCTCCGCGTCGCTGAGGAGCTTCTGGAACTGCGGGGCGTACGTGGGGAGCAGCGTGGCGAGCTGCGTCACCGAGTACGTCGCGACCGCGACCATGCCGAGAAGGACGAGCACCACGATCAGGAACGGCAGGAGCACCTGCGACCAGCCGGGCGCGCCGCGCCGCTGCAGCCACCGGCGCACCGGCGAGACGGCTATGACGAGGACGAGCGCGAGCACGACCGGGCCGAGGATGGACGCGACCTCACGCATCCCGAACAGGGCGATGACCGCCCCGGCGATTCCCAGCAGGACGATGAGCGCTCTGGGTAGGGCAGGCTGATCGCGCACGTCATGTACCTACCCGGGGCTGGGCGGGAACACCGGAAAGGGCTCGTGAATCCGTTGATTTGACGGTTCGGGAAGCGCTGCATAGAGTTCACCAGTCCCACGAGGACGGCGGTGATCGCCGGCCTCGCTCAGGGCCTCTCCCCAGTCCCATCGCCATCCGGCGGATCACTGTGCGTCTGCACCGTGCCTCTGGACAGCGGCTTTGACATCGGTCAGATGTCGGAGTAGGGTTGGAGAGTTGCCTCGGAGACGGGGCGGGGTCCGAATTCCGGAAGCGCCGAATTTGACAGTAAATCGGGTCGCTGAAAGAATAAAGACACAACGAAGGACCGAAGCGAAAAGCGCCTCTCGCAGTTCCGGGGAGTACGCGTCCGTTTCTTGAGAACTCAACAGTGTGTTAAAAGCCAGTGCATGATGCACAA
>NZ_JBEXDT010000172.1:0-8079 GCF_040605905.1 Nonomuraea sp. NPDC005501
CCCGGCCCGAGGTCCACCACGTGGTCGGCGAGCTCGATCAGGTCGCGGTCGTGCTCGACCACCAGCACCCAGCAGGCCACGGCGAGGTCGGCGAGGTGGCCGGCGACGCCCTGGGTGCCGATGACGGCGCACCACGCGCTGTCGGCGCTCGGGGCGACCACGCTGGTCGCGACCCCCACCGGCGCCATGGACCTCCTGGCCCGGCTGCACCTGGAGTTCCTGCTCGACCCGCTGGACCTCGGGCTCCGGCACATCGTTCTCACCGGCGAGATCGCCTCGAAGCGGACCCTCGGCCACCTGGCGGGCGAGTTCGACGCCGAGGTCCACGAGGTGTACTCCAGCCCGTTCAGCGGGGGCGCCCTGGCCTGGCGGGCGGCGGAGGACGAGCCGCTCACGCCGCTCGCCGACGGCCTGCTGCGGCTGGCCGCGCTCGGCAAGGACGAGCTGCTGCCGCACGCCTCCGGCGCGGCCGAGCTGGTGATCACGCCGGCCGGCCACTCCGCGCTCGGCGACGCCGTGCTGCGGACCGGCCAGGTGGCGCGCGGCCCGGCCGACGGGATCCCCGGCCCCGCGCACACCGTGGGAGACCACGTGCTGGTGCGCGGCGTGTGGCTGTCGCTGCCCCGGATCGGCCGGACCCTCACCAAGATCGACGGCGTGGCCCGGTGGGAGCTCGGCGTCAGCCGGCAGGGCACGCTCGACGCGGCGGTCCTGACCGTGACGTTCAACCGGGCCAGCCTGGTGGGCAACCCGATGTGGCGGTCGCGCCTCCAGGAGGCCGTGCGGGCGCTGACGCCGATCTCGCTCGCGGTGGAGATCGCTCCGGAGGTCACCGAGACGCCCTCCCCCGGCATGGTGAGCGACCTGCGCGGTCACCACCTCGGCCGCGACAGGGCGCTCGTGACGTGACGCACCGACTCAGCTTGGAGGCGCGGGAGACGTGGAACCGGTGCCGGACTGGGGGACGATCCCCCGCATGCTGCGCGACCAGGCCGCCCGGCACCCCGGCGCGACCGTCCTGGCCGACGGCGCGGACCGGACGAGCCTGGCGGAGCTGCTGGAGGCGGCCACGCGGGTGGCGCGGGGCCTCATGGCGCTCGGCGTCGGGCCCGGCGACCGGGTCGCGCTGTGGGGCGTGAACGACCCCTCCTGGGTGGTCCACGCCTTCGGCGTCTGGTGCGCCGGCGCGGTCCTCGTGCCGCTCTCGTCCCGGGCCAAGGGCCTGGAGGCGGCGGCGATGATCCGCAGGACCGCCGCCCGGGTGCTGATCACCGGAGAGGGGGCGGGGCGGACGGCGCCGGCGGACCTCCTGCCGCCGGGCACCGGCCTGCTCCATGTGGTCGTCCCCTCCTCCGCTCCCCCGGGCCCGGGCCGTCTCACCGCCTCGGAGCTGCTGGAGCGGGGGGAGCACGTCACGCCGGACGCCGCCGAGGAGCGGGCGCTGGCCGTACGGCCGGAGGACCTGTGCGAGATCATGTCCACCTCCGGCACCACCGGCACGCCCAAGGGCGTCATGCTCGACCACGCCCAGGTGCTGCGCGGCTACTGGGACTGGGCCGAGATCGTCACCCTGGGCGAGGACGACCGCTACCCGGTCATCGCGCCGTTCAGCCATGGCTTCGGGCTGAACGCGGGGCTGCTCGCGTGCGTGCTGCGGCGGGCCACGATGATGCCGATCCGGGCGTTCACCCCCGACGGGCTGATGGAGCTGATCTCCTCCGGCCGGATCAGCGTCCTGGCGGGGCCGCCCACGCTGTTCCACCGGCTGCTGGACGAGCTGGACCGCAGGGCGTGCGACGTCTCGTCGCTGCGCGTGGCCATCTGCGGGGCCGCCGCCGTCCCGCCGTCGCTCATCACCCGGCTGGTCGAGCAGGTGGGCATGGAGCGGGTGATCAACGCGTACGGCCTGATGGAGGGCACGGTCGTCTCCATGACCAGGGCCGGCGACCCGGTCGCGGTGGTCGCGGCCACGACCGGGCGGGCGGTGCCCGGCATCGAGGTCAGGGTCGTGGACGACGAGGGCAAGGACGTCGCGCCGGGCGAGCGCGGCGAGATCCTGCAGCGCGGCTACGGCGTGATGCGCGGCTACTGGGACGAGCCGGACAGGACCGCCGAGGTGGTCGACCGGGACGGGTGGCTGCACACGGGCGACGTCGGCGTGCTGGACGCGGCCGGGAACCTGGCGATCGTGGACCGCAAGAAGGACCTGTACATCGTCAACGGCTTCAACGTCTCCCCCGCCGAGGTGGAGTCGTTGCTGCTGCGCCAGGGCTCGCTGGCGCAGGCAGCCGTCGTCGGGGTGCCCGACACCGTCTCGGGCGAGTCCGGCTGCGCGTACGTGGTGCCCCGTCCCGGCGCTGAGGTGGACGTGGAGGCGCTGCTGGCCTGGGCGGGGGAGAACATGTCCAACTACAAGGTCCCGAGGCGCGTCGTGGTCGTGGAGGCCCTGCCGGCCAACGCCAACGGCAAGATCGACAAGGCCGCCCTGCGCGCCCGCGCGACACGGGACGCTCTTGACGGCGAAAAGAGGCTGTCATAGGCGCTCGCACGGGGAACAATCGCCACGAGACGGTGATCCCGGCCGGACGCCTGGCCCGTGCCGAGGAGTCGCCGTCGCAGGGAGGCGACGTGGCGTTGCGCGTGGCGGTCATCGGATCGGGCCCCGCCGGGATCTACACGGCCGAGGCCCTGGTCAAGCAGTCGTCGGAGCCGGTCGAGATCGACGTGCTCGAACGCCTGCCCACGCCGTACGGGCTGGTCAGGTACGGCGTCGCGCCCGACCACACCTCGATCAAGTCCATCGCCGGCTACCTGCAGCGGGTGCTGGAGCTGCCGCAGGTGCGCTTCCTCGGCGGCGTCACGCTCGGTGTGGACGTGTCCGTGAGCGACCTGCTGAGCGCCTACGACGCCGTCGTGTACGCCACGGGCGCCATGGTGGACCGGCGGCTCGGCATCCCCGGCGAGGACCTGCCGGGCAGCGTGGCGGCCACCGACTTCGTCAACTGGTACTGCGGCCACCCCGATGTGGACGCCGGCCGGTTCGTCCTCGACAGCTCCGAGGTGGCGGTCATCGGCGTCGGCAACGTGGCCGTGGACGTGGTGCGGATCCTGGCCAAGACGGCCGACGAGCTGAGCGCGACCGACGTCCCCCATGAGGTGCTCGAACGCCTGGGCGCCAGCCAGGTCAAGGCCATCCACATGATCGGCCGGCGGGGGCCGGAGCACGCCAAGTTCACGCTCAAGGAGCTGCGGGAGCTCGGGGAGCTGGCCAACGCCGACGTGTGCGTGCGGCCGGAGGAGGCCGTCGTGCTCGGCGGCGACTTCCCGCGCCAGGTGCGGGGCAACATCGAGGTGCTGCGCTCGTGGTCGGAGCGGCGGCCGGCCGGCCGGCCGCGCCGGCTCGACGTGCGGTTCTGGCTGCGCCCGGTGGAGATCATCGGCAGCGAGCGGGTCGAGGAGCTGCGGCTCGAACGCACCCGGCTGAGCCCCGAGGGACGCGTGGAGGGCACCGGCGAGTTCGAGACGCTGCCGGTGGGGATGGTGCTGCGATCCGTCGGCTACCAGAGCGTCCCCCTGCCGGACGTGCCGTTCTCCCACGAGACGATGACCGTGCCGAACGAGGCGGGGCGGGTGCGCGAGCGCGAGTACGTCGCCGGCTGGCTCAAGCGCGGCCCGACGGGCGTGATCGGCACGAACAAGTCCGACGCGGCCGAGACGGTCCGCACCCTGCTGGCCGACCTCGCGGACCGCGGGCACGAGCTGAAGACGGACCTCGACACGCTGCTGGCCGAGCGCGGGGTGCGGCCCGTCACCTACGAGGAGTGGCTGGCCGTCGAGGCGGCCGAGGCCGAGCTGGCCCGCACGCTGGGCCGCGGCGAGCGCGTCAAGCTGGCCGGCCTGGAGGCCATGCTGCGCGCCTTCCGCCCCTGAGGCCGCCCCTGAGCCCGCCCCTGAGGCCGGTGTCCCGCGGCGGGTTAGGGTGCAGGGCATGCGTGTGACCATGGGGGACGTGCCGCTGGCCTCGTTCGAGGACGCCTTCCGGGCCCAGCGGGCCCGCTATCCGGGCGCCTCCCCCGGCTGGCGCCCCGGATGGCAGCCGGTGCACACGGTGTACGTGCCGGCCGACCGGTTCTCCGCCGGGACCGTCGCGGACTGGGGCGGGCGGGCCCTGGCGATGGCGCGGGCGGGGCTGGCCGGTCCCGCCGAGGTCGTGGACGTGTTCGGGGTGCCGGAGGGGCTGGCGCCGGCCGTGCACGAGCGGGTGCTGCGCAAGCTCGCCCGCGAGCCCGTCGAGGACCTGCGGATCGACTTCGAGGACGGCTACGGGGTGCGGCCCGGCGAGGAGGAGGACGCGCACGCCGTGCGGGCCGCCGAGGCGGTCGCGGAGCTGCGGGCCGCGGGGGCGCTGCCGCGGCGGTGGGGGCTGCGGGTCAAGTCGTTCGCCGACGGCGACCCGGCGCGCTCGGCGCGGACGCTCGACGGTTTCCTCACCGAGGTGGCGGCGCGCTGCGGCGAGCTGCCGCCCGGCTTCGTGGTGACCTTCCCCAAGGTGCTCATGGAGGAGTACCTCGTGGAGTTCGCCGACCTGCTGGGGCGGCTCGAACGCGGGCTGGAGCGCGGGCTCGGGGGCGGCGCGGAGGTGCGGCTGCGCTTCGAGATGCAGGTGGAGGCGCCGCAGACGCTGGCGTTCCTGCGGGGCGAACTCGCCGAGACGCTGGGAGGCAGGCTCGCCGCCGCGCACTTCGGGGTGTTCGACCACACGGCGGCGATCGGCCTGCCCCCGCACGAGCAGCGGCTCGACCACCCGGCCTGCGACCACGCGCGGCACGTCATGCAGACCGCGTTCGCGGGCACGGGGGTGGAGCTGTCGGACGGGTCGCTGGCGGCCGCGCCCGCCTCGGAGTCGGCCGCCGACGTGCGCGGGCTGTGGCGGCGGCACGCCGAGCTCGTACGGCACTCCCTGCGCCATGGGTACCACCAGGGCTGGGACATGCACCCCTCGCACCTGGTGAGCCGGTTCGCCGCGGTCTACGCCTTCCATCTGGCGACGTACGACGCGTACCGGGAACGGGTGCGGGCCTGGGAGGAGGGGCGGGCGGCCGACGGCGGGGTCATGGACGAGCCCGCCACGATCAGGCCGCTCGTGGCGGCCCTGTCACGCGCGGACGCCGCCCTGTCCGGCCCCGGCTGAGGCCGGGACCGCGTCCGGGGCCCGGCCGCTCAGTCGCGGTCGACCAGGGCGCGCCACTGCTGGACCAGCCGCCGGTCCACGGGGTCCGACCAGCTCTCCCGTACGGCGGAGCCGACATGGAAGGCGCGCACCCCGTAGTCGAGCAGGGCCGGCACGTGCGGTGGCCGCAGCCCGCCGCCGGCCAGGATGATCGACCCGTCACCGGCCTCGGCGCGGGTCTTGAGCACCGGCAGCCCGTCCGCCACACCGGTGGGCCCGCCGGCGGTCAGGACGGTCGCCAGGTTCGGCAGGAGGCGCACGGCGCGCCAGGCGGCCAGGACGTCGGCCGCGTGGTCGACCGCCCGGTGGAACGTCCAGGGCAGCGGCGAGACGGCGTGGATGAGCGCCTCGGTGGCGGCCAGGTCCACGGCGCCCGCCTCGTCGAGGAACCCGAAGACGAACCCCGCCGCACCGGCCTGGGCCAGCTCCTTGACGTCGCGCCGCAGCCGGTCGAGCGTGTCCTGCCCGGCCGTGAACGTGGCGTCGCGGCGCAGCATGACCATCTGGGGCAGCGGGCACTCGGCGGCGATGGCGGCGACCGTCTCGGGCGCGGGTGTGAGCCCGTCGGCCGCCATGTCGGCGACGACCTCCACGCGGTCGGCGCCGCCCTGCTCCGCGGCCACGGCGTCGCGCACGTCGAGCGCGATCACCTCAAGGAGGGATCCGGTCATGAGGGCAGGTTATCGGGTGCTCTACCCCTTTCCGCAGGCGAAGCCCCAAAAGCCCGTTACGTCCTGGCTGGTCCTGGGGGCCGGCGGCCGTCAGGCGCCGATGAGCTCAGGGAGGGTGAGGTCGCGGAAGGCGGCGACCATGGCGCTCTCGGCGGGGCGCTGGAAGAGGGCGCCCGAGGCGCGGTGCGGGAGGTCCACCGTACGGACATGCTGGAAGCCGCGCCGCCGGTAGTAGTCCTGGAGTTCCTGGTTGCGCTTGGCGCAGTCGAGCCGGAGCCAGCGGCGCCCCGTGGCGCGGGCCGTGTCCCCGGCCCAGTCCAGCAGCGCGTCCCCGAGACCCGTGCCGGCCCAGGGCCTGGCCACGGCCAGCTTGTGGACGTACAGCGCCGAGCCGGGGTCGTCGGCGGGCGCCCAGAACTCCGGGTCCGCGTGGCCGTCCAGGGCGATGGTGGCGACCGGAGGGACGTCCTCGTCGGGGTCGAGGTAGCGCAGCTCGTCGTCCAGCAGGTACAGCACCCGCTCCTCGATCAGCGGCTCGATCCGCTCGGGGCCGAAGCCGCCCCGCGGCCACTGGCTCACGCCCTTGGAGTGCAGCCATTCGGCGGTGTCGGCGAGCAGGGTGAGGACGCCCTGGAGGTCGGAACGGTCGGCGCGGCGCAGGGCCAGCGGGTGCAGGAGGGTCGCGGTACCGGAGCCCGAAGTGCCGGAGAGGGTGCCGAAGGCAGTGATGGAGTGCATGGTTCGCCCTTTCGATGCGTTGGGTGTCCGAGTCACTACTGTGAGTGATGGCGCAGTGGCGCATGGACTCGGCTAGGGTGACTTAAAGGCGATATGTACGCATATACACGCATAAATTGGGTTTTAGGGAGTATGCACGACTCCCCTAGCCCGGCGAGGCCGGATTACTCGCGGCGGGCCGCCGGCGGGATCACCCCCAACCGAGCTCGACTAGCGGCTGTCGAGCTCGTATCTGATCAAGTGCTTGTCCGCGGGTAGCACCGAGACCGCGACGCGCACCGGCGTATCAGCCCTGTCGTAACCAACACGGACATACACGACAACTGGCGTGCCCAGTTCCAATTGAAGCCTCTCAGCTTCCTCTTGGTTGGGCATTCGCGCCCAAATGTCGTCAATCACGCGAACTTGTTCATGCCCGAGCTCCTCCAGAACCCGGTTCGCCCCTCGCGCGATGTCCCCCGGCCTGGCGATTTCCGAGGTGGCCACCAAATCCCGGGGGAAGTAGGAGTCATTGGTGTTGTACGGCTGCCCGTCGACGAAACGGAGCCGCCGGCGCACCACGGCGAGCTCCCCGTCGGCCAGCTCCAACCGGCTGGCGATCTCCTCGACGGGTGTGACGGTCAGCACCTCGATGAGCTGGCTGGGCGCCCGGCCCTCCTGCGTGACGGCGTAGGCGAACGCCTCACGCAGCTCTCCGCTGGGCTGTGGCTCCAGCTCTCGCTGCGGGTAGATGAGCAGCGGCCTGCGGTCCCGGACGATCGTGCCGCGGCGGGGCGTCCGGGTGACCAGCCCTTCGTTGACCAGCTCGCCCAGGGCCAGCCGGACGGTGTTGCGGCTCACCCCATGGTCCTCCATGAGCTGGGCCTCAGTCGGCAGCTGCGCTCCGGGACCGAGTACACCGGAGTAGATGGCCTTCCGTAGTTCGGAAGCCACCTGCTGGTACAGCACCGACCTTGCCACTTTCACCCCTTATTGTGCCAACAATTTAGACGATCTGGTTCTAGCAGGCCACAACCCCTTGACCAAAGGGCCCCCGCAGCCGCATCATCCATTCGTTGGTACAAATCCATCGAAAGGCCGGGAGGAGGTGAGGGCCAGTGTTGCCGGTCCACGCGGGTACGCCATACCTGCCCTGGCAAGACCCAGACGATGCACCACGTTTACTGCGTTACGCGGTGCGTCGCCATACGTTCGGTCTTACCTGCACGAACACCCGGAATGGCAGTCCCGTACCGACCAGGTCGACCGAGCGTTGCCGGCACCCGGAGTCCTCGCACTCCCCCACCGTCTCCGTGCGCGAACCATCGATCTAGGACTCCAACCCTCGCCGGAGTCCTGGCGTCGCCGCGCATGGGGCGGTGCTGTTGGTGGGTAGGGGAGCGTCGTGCAGCCGGCGAAGCAGCAGAGTGATCTAGTTGTGGAGGCTGTGCGAGTGAGAAT
>NZ_JBEXDT010000173.1:0-7954 GCF_040605905.1 Nonomuraea sp. NPDC005501
CCGTGGTGGCGGCCACCGGGGTGGCCACGCGCACGGTGGCCCCGCCCGTCCCGGCCGCGCGGCCCACGCCCTCCCCCGGCGGCTTCGCGCCGCCGGTCGAGCAGGTGTGGCCGGGCGCGGTGCATGAGATCCCGACCACGGCGCCGGGCGGGCGGGCGTTCAAGCCGGACGTGTTCGTCAGCGACCGGGTCGTGGTGGGACGGGGGCTCACCAGGAACGTGCCCGACGGCATCTATGCGTACCACGTGGACGACCGGCGCTTCACCCGAATCGTCCCGATCGCGAGAGGCATGTACATGGACAACAATCCGGTGGTCTTCGGCGACGGCTACCTGGCCTGGTCGGCGCTCCACGACCGCAACATGGAGATCTGGGCCGTCCCGGTCGGCGGAGGTGTCCCGCGCCGTCTCGCCTCGGTCACGGCACCGATCTCCAGCGATAACGAGATCTTCGGCGCGCAGGACCTGGCCGTGGTGGACGGCATGGCCGTGTGGTCGGCGGCGGACGGCGGGGTCTACCGGGTGCGGCTGAGGTCGAAGGGCGGCGAGTGGACCCAGGTCCTGGGGACGAAGGGTTTCCACTTGGTCGAGTGGCCGTGGGCGGGCTGGCCGCGGAACGAGTGGGGGATGGATCACCCCGTCGTCCGTCCCATGGAGCATCTGAAGAACGTGGTCACGGGCGAGACCCGCGACGCGACTCCTCCGCCCGGGCGGACGTCGTGGGACGACTGCGGACTGACGTGGTGCCTCAACAGTGTCGAGGCGTGGCGGCGCGACGGCACCGGCCGGCGCGCGTTCCCGGGGTGGGCCAGGGGAATGCTCTCCTCGGGTCGCTTCGTCGTGCTCGACCAGAGGGGCCCCGCGGGCAGGGCCGCCGCGGCCGTGCACGACATCGCCACGGGACGCACCGGCCTGCTGTTCACGACCCCGACGCGCAAGGGCGACAAGCCCTCGCCGACCCTCCACTGGCAGGACGGCATGGTCTGGTACCAGACGGGGCGCGGCACGCAGGTCGTCGTCGACCTGGCGCGGGCCGCCCGATGACCGTCCGGGGGTTCAGAGGACGGTGATGCCGCGGGCGGCCAGGATGGCGGCCGCCTGCGCCGGGTTGACGATCGCGCCCGCGAGCGCCCGGAGCTTGGCGTCGTCGGGCTCGCCCAGGTCGGCGCCGCGCAGGTCGGCCTTGGCGAAGACGGTTCTCAGCAGCTTGGCGCCGCGCAGCCGGCTGTCGCTGAACGTCGCCCCGGTGAAGTCGCAGCCCGACAGGTCGGCGTCGTCGAAGCGCACGCCCTCGATGAGCTCGCCGCGCAGGGAGCAGCCGCCCAGGTTGGCCATGGTGAGGTTGGACTTGCCGACCTTGAACCCGGTGCCGCGCGAGGCGGTCAGCGACGCGCCGATCATGCGGCACCCGGTGAACGTGACGTCGCTCAGCAGCGCCCCGCCGAACCGGGCGGAGGCGAGGTCGACGTCGGTGAAGGAGGCGTCGACGAGGTCGGCGTCGTCGAAGCGCACGCCCATCCCGCCGCCCCCGCTGAAGACGGCCCCGTCGAGGTCGGCCTTGCGGAAGTCGGCCGTCTCCAGCACGCACGACTCGAAGCGCGCGCCGCCGAGGTCCGCGCCGCGCAGGTCGGCGCCGGTCAGGTCGCAGCCGCGGAAGACGTGGACCTCACCGGGGGCGAGCCGCTCGGCCAGCGCGGAGTGGGACAGGTCCTCGCCTTCGACGTCCATGGCGTCAGAGCCTACCGGTGATCACCTCGGCCGCGGCCCGGCCGCAGACCATCGCCGAGCCGTACGTGGCGATGTGGACGGCGCCGAGGTCGGAGCGCTGGGGCAGGCCCATCTCGACCACCACGGCGTCGGGACGGCCGCTGAGCAGGTGGCGCAGCGCCTGGGCCTGCCAGGCGTGGCGATGCGCGTCGCGGACGACCACGACCAGCGGCCGCCCGGCGGCCCCGCGCAGCAGGTCCTCCAGGGCCGGGCCGGTGGCCTGCGCCGCGGCGAGCCGGGCCACGTCGGTGCCGGGCAGCAGGCGGGCCAGCGGCTCCCCCACGCCCCAGGGGGTGGCCTTGTCGATGGCCAGGTTCATCTCGGGGGCGAGCTCGACCACCAGGGGCGCGGCGGTGAGCGGCAGCACGGGCTCCGCGGACCTGCGGGTGACCCGGACGGCCCGGCGGGCGGCGGCCAGCCCGGCGTGCCCGTCGAGCGAGGGGGACGGCGGGGTGGTGGCGCTGCCCGAGGAGGCGGCCCAGGCGCCCAGCTCGCGGACCCTGCGAGCGGCGTCGGCCAGGCGCTCCTCGGGCAGCACGCCTTCGGTGACGGCGGTGGCGATGGCGTCGCGCACCCCGGTGGCGGTGGCCTCGTCGGCGTGCTCGCCGCCGACGCAGATCGCGTCGGCGCCGGCCGCGACGGCGCGGGCCGCCGCCCCGCCGATGCCGTACGCACGAGAGACGGCGGTCATCTCGATGCCGTCGGTGACGATCATCCCGTCGAAGCCCAGCTCCTCACGGAGCAGCCCGGTGAGGATCTTGGGGCTGAGCGTGGCGGGCAGCCCGCCGTCGAACGACGGGACGAGCAGGTGCCCGGTCATGACGGCCTTGACCCCCTCGGCGATGACCTCGCGGAAGGGGCGCAGCGCGTCCTCGATCCCGCCGACCGCCACGACCGGCACGCCGTGGTGGGAGTCGACGGAGGTGTCGCCGTGGCCGGGGAAGTGCTTGGCGCACGCGGCCACCCCGGTGGACTGGAGCCCGCGGACGAACGCGCGGGCGTGCCGGGCGACGAGCGCGGGGTCGGCGCCGAACGACCGCAGCCCGATGACCGGGTTGTCGGGGTTGGAGTTGACGTCGGCGGACGGGGCGAAGTCGATGGTGACGCCGGCCGCGGTGAGCTGGGCGCCCAGGTCGCGGGCGAGGGCCTCGGTCAGCGCCACGTCGTCCACGACGCCGAGCGCGTAGCCGCCGGGGCGGCTGCTGCCGGTGCCCACCTCCAGCCTGGTCACCTCGCCCGACTCCTCGTCGGTGCCGACGAGCGCCGAGGGGTTCTCGGCGCGCAGGGCGGCGGTCAGAGCGGCGACCTGGTCCGGGCCGGCGATGTTGCGGGAGAACAGCACCACGCCGCCCAGCCCCTGGGCGAGCCTGCGGCGGAGCCAGTCGGGAGGGGCCGTCCCCTCGAATCCCGGCATGACGACGGCGTCGGCCAGGCGTAGCAGGTCAGCGCTGATGGGCATGACCCGCAATCTAATAGGAAAGTTTCCTATTTGCTAGTGGCATTTTCGGCCGTGGGAGAGCCGTCAGAGCCGCTCCAGGATGGTGACGTTGGCCTGGCCCCCTCCCTCGCACATGGTCTGCAGGCCGTACCTGCCGCCGGTGCGCTCCAGCTCGTGCAGCAGCTTGACGGCCAGCACGGCGCCGGTCGCGCCGAGCGGATGGCCGAGCGCGATGGCGCCGCCGTTGGGGTTGACGCGGGCCGGGTCGGCGCCGGTCTCCTTGACCCAGGCCAGCACGACCGAGGCGAACGCCTCGTTGATCTCCACGACGTCCATGTCCCCGATCGCCATCCCGGCCCTGCGCAGCGCGTACGCGGTGGCGGGGATCGGCGCGGACAGCATCATGACGGGATCGGCGGCGCGCACCGACAGGTGGTGGACGCGGGCGCGCGGCGTCAGCCCGTGCTCCCGCACGGCCCGCTCCGAGGCGACGAGCAGAGCGGCGGCGCCGTCGGAGATCTGCGAGGCGAGCGCCGCGGTGAGCCGGCCGCCGTCCACGAGGGTCTTCAGCGCGGCCATCCGCTCCGGGCTGGTGTCGCGGCGCGGCCCCTCGTCGGCGGCGACGCCCTCGTACGGGGCGATCTCCCGGGCGAAGCGGCCCTCGTCGGCGGCGGCGATCGCCCGCCGGTGCGAGGCGTAGGCGTACGCCTCCATCTCCTCCCGCGAGACGTCCCACGCGGCGGCGATCTGCTCGGCCCCGGCGAACTGCGACACCTCCCGCGCGCCGTACCGCTCGCTCCAGCCCTTGGAGCCGGAGAAGGGCGTGGCGTGGCCGAGCGGCACGCCCGCGAGCATCGCGGAGGAGATGGGGACCATGCTCATGTTCTGCACGCCGCCCGCCACCACGAGGTCGGCGGTGCCGGACAGGACGGCCTGCGCGGCGAAGTGCAGGGCCTGCTGCGAGGAGCCGCACTGGCGGTCGACCGTGACGCCCGGCACCTCCTCGGGCAGCCCGGCGGCCAGCCAGCAGGTACGGGCGACGTCGCCGGCCTGCGGCCCGATGGTGTCCACGCAGCCGAAGACCACGTCCTCCACCGCGGCCGGGTCGGCGCCGGTGCGCGCCATCAGCTCCTTCAGTACGTGGGCGCCGAGGTCGGCGGGGTGGGCGCGGGCCAGGCCGCCGTTCCTGCGCCCGACCGGGGTCCTGACCGCGCCGACGATGTAGGCCTCGTTCACCCCTGCATCGTAGCAAGCGCTTGGTCGCGTCGGGAACGCCGGATGAGCAGGGACACTTCCGTGAACAAGCGATTGTCCCAGGGCCCATAATGGAGAGCGTGACAACGCGTAAGAGCTCCAGCTCCACCACGGCCGCTCCCGCCAAGCGCCAGCGCGCGACGTCCTCGGGGTCGGCCTCCGAGCGCCGCGACCACCTGGTCAAGCTCGCGGCGGAGATCTTCGCACGCAAGGGTTTCCAGGCCACGACCGTACGAGAGATCGCCACAGAGGCGGGCATTCTCTCCGGAAGTCTCTACCACCACTTCGACTCCAAGGAGACGATCGTCGACGAGGTGCTGTCCACCTTCCTCGACGACCTCATCGCCCGCTACCGCGCCGCCCTCGAATCCGGCTCCGACCCGCGCACGGTGCTGTCGGAGATGGTGCGCATCGGCTTCGGCACGCTGGAGCCGCACCGCGCCGCGATCACCGTCATGCAGAACGACTGGAACTACCTGCGCCAGTTCGAGCGGTTCAACTACCTCGTCAAGGCCGAGGACGAGGTCGAGCAGATGTGGGTGGCGCAGATCAAGGCCGGCCAGGCGGCCGGGCAGTTCCGCGCCGACGTGGATCCCAAGCTGACCTACCGGATGATCCGCGACACGATCTGGGTGGCGGTGCGCTGGTTCCGTCCCGGCGGGCGGCTCAACACGACGGGGCTGGCCGAGCACTACATCATGGTGCTCTTCGACGGCCTGGCCACCGGCGAGCGCAGCAGCCAGCAGGGATGAGCGCTCCCGAGACCGTCCGCGCCGCGGTGCGCGCGGCCCTGCGGGAGGCGGCCGAGCCCGCCAAGGCCCCGCTCATGCAGGCGTACATGAAGTCCGCGATGCCGTTCCTCGGCGTCCAGGCGGCGCCGCGGCGGGCCGCGCTCAAGCGCGTCTTCGCCGGTCACCGCATGGCCACCGCGCCGGAGTGGCGGCACGCCGTGCTCGCGCTGTGGCGCGAGGCCGAGTACCGCGAGGAGCGCTACGCGGCGATCGAGCTGACCGGCCACGCGCACTACCGCGAGTTCCAGACGCTCTACACGGTGCCGATGTACGAGGAGATGATCGTCAGCGGCGCCTGGTGGGACCTGGTCGACGAGCTGGCCACGCACCGGATGGGCGGGCTGCTGGCCGCGTTCCCCGGCGCGATGCGGCCCCTGGTGCTGGAGTGGGCGCACGCCGACGACCTGTGGAAGCGGCGCACGGCCATCCTGTGCCAGAACCGGTTCAAGCACCGCACCGACACCGCCCTGCTCTACGCCTGCATCGAGCCGAGCCTGTCCGACAACGACTTCTTCGCCCGCAAGGCGATCGGGTGGGCGCTGCGCGAGTACGCCAAGACCAACCCGGACGAGGTCGTCCGCTACGTGCGCGCCAAGGGCATCAGCGGCCTCAGCCGCCGCGAGGCGCTGAAGAACCTGCCGGTCGCCTGACGCCCTCCGGACCGGGGGGCGTCAGCGCGTCCACAGGGCGTCCTGCACGGCCTGCACGAGGGCCATCAGCTCGGGCGTGACCCGCTCCCGTGACCAGGCCAGCCCGTAGGTGATCCGCAGGTCGCCCGCCACCAGCGGGACGAACGTCACGTCGTCGCGGCGCACCGCCCGCACCAGGAGCTGCGGCGCGGGCAGCAGCCCCGCGCCGGCCGCGACCAGGTCGAGCGCCGCGGCGAAGTCGTCGCCGGGCACCGCCCGCGGCCGGCCCTGCAACCCCGGCCACGGCCGGCCGCCCGGCGCCAGCACCGTGCGGCCGGCCAGGTCCTGGGGCATGACCCGGGGACGCGCGGCGAGGGGATGCCCGGCGGGGACCGCCAGATGGTCCACGGAGACGTGGAAGCGGGCCCCGGTGACGAACTGCGCGGGCGCCGGGATGGCGAGCACCGCGGCCGACACCTCTCCCCCGGCCAGGGCCGCGGACGCCTCGGCGCGACCGGCGACGCGCAGCTCCACGCCGATGGGCGGGGTGCGCGCGGCCAGCCTCCGGGCGACGCGGGCGGCCAGCGAGCCGATGAGCGGTGGATAAGCGAGGTGAATGGACGGCCTGGCCAGTCGCGCCGCCTCCGCCGAGAACGCCGACGCCGACTCCAGCACCTGCTCCGCGTACGGCAGCAGCGCCCTGCCCTCCGCCGTGAGCCGCACGGCCCGGGCGCTGCGCTCGAAGAGGCGGACGCCCGCCGCGCGCTCCAGCCGGGTGATCGCCTGGCTCATGGCCGGCTGCGACATGCCGAGGTCGGCGGCGGCCCCCGAGAAGCTGAGCCGGTCCGCCACCCGGGCGAAGCACTGGATCTCGCGGAGCATAAGCGTCACGAATCCATGGTGCACCCACCGGGGGGCAGCGGGCACGATTCCCGGCATTGATCACGCCACGACGACGCAGGGAGCAGACATGTCCGTGCCGCCCGCCTTTCCCCGATCCACCGTGCTGGGTTATCCCCGCATCGGCCCGCGCCGCGAGCTGAAGCGCGCGCTGGAGGCGTACTGGGACGGCCGCTCGACCCGTGAGGAGCTGGACCGCGCCGGCGCCGAGCTGCGCGAGCGGACCTGGCGCCGCCTCGCCGAGCTGGGGCTGGAGGCGCTGCCGTCCAACACGTTCTCCCTCTACGACCACGTGCTCGACACGGCGGTGCTGCTGGGGGCGGTGCCGACGAGGTACCTGGACGCGGAGGACCCCTACTTCGCCATGGCCCGCGGCACGGACGGGCTGGCGCCGCTGCGGATGACGAAGTGGTTCGACACCAACTACCACTACATCGTGCCTGAGGTGGGCCCGGACACCGTCTTCGCGCTGGACGCCGCCAAGCCGCTCGGCGAGGTGCGGGAGGCGCGGGCGCTGGGCCTGGAGACCCGGCCCGTGGTGGTGGGCCCGGTGACGTTCCTGCTGCTGTCGGAGCGGGGCGCGGCGGCGCTGGACCGGCTCGGCGACGTGCTGGCCTGCTACGAGGAGCTGCTGACGCGGCTGGCCGCCGAGGGGGTGGCGTGGGTCCAGCTCGACGAGCCCGCGCTGGTGACCGACCTCGGGGTCGCCGAACTGGCCGCGGTACGGGAGGCGTACGAGCGGCTGGGAGCCGTCGCGGGGCGGCCCGGACTGCTCGTCGCCGCCCCCTTCGGCGACCTGGGCGAGGCGCTGCCGGTGCTGGCGGCCACCCCGGTGGAAGCGCTCGGCCTGGACCTGGTGCGTGGGCAGCTGGTGCGCGACGGCCTGGCCGGCGTCGCGGCGCTGGCCGGCAAGACCGTGGTGGCGGGCGTGGTGTCCGGGCGCGACGTGTGGCGCACCTCGCCTGAGCGGGCGGCGCACGCGCTGCGGACGGTCCGCGAGCACGCCGCCCACGTGGTGGTCGGCACGTCCTGCTCGCTGCTGCACGTGCCGTACGACGTGGAGGCCGAGACCGGCCTGGACCCGGCGCTGCGGGCGCGGCTGGCGTTCGCCGACGGGTTGTCGGGCGACATGCAGCCGGTGTGGCGGTCGTCCCTGCATCACGCCGCCCGCTCGCG
>NZ_JBEXDT010000174.1:0-7566 GCF_040605905.1 Nonomuraea sp. NPDC005501
CTCGTACGAGCCGCCACCGAAGACAAGCCGAACATCGCCGGACTCGGCCGGGGAATGCAGCGCCTCATCGGACTGTTCAACCCGACCGTTCGCGCCCTCGGCGAGACCTGGTACCAGCGCGACCGCCCCTTCGTCGCCGACGACTCAGCCTTCCGCAAGGCATTCGGCCCGGTCGAGGTCACCCCGCACGCCGACGGCATCGCCGCGACCCTCGACTGGTACCGCCACCACGCAGCCTGAACTCGCCCCTCCCCACGGGGCTGGCCGGGACTGTCAGTCGCGCCGCTGAACCGCCGAGCCGCAGAACACCTTGACGGCGATGCCCATGACCTCCTCGGTGGACGGGTTCCGGGTCGAGGGATTGATCGACAGGGTCATCGACTTGCCGGAGTCCGAGCGGAACGCGAACGTGAGGTATCCGATCAGCTCGCCGCTGTGTCCCCACACCGTGCCGCACGGCAGCCGGTAGGCCTGCAGTCCGAGCCCGTAGCCGAACCCGGCTCCGGTCTCGACCGTCGTGCGCATCGCCTGCAATGACGTCTTGCTGATCAGCTTGCCGTCGAGCAGCGCCGACATGAACCGCTCCAGGTCGGCCGCGGTCGAGATCATCTCTCCTGCGGCCCAGTCCAGCGAGGGGTTCATCCGCGTGGCGTCCACCAGGCCGGGCAGCGGCTCGTATCCCTTGGCGTGCGGCGCCGGCAGCCCCGCCCGGTCGCCCGGGACCACGGTGTGGCGCAGCCCCAGCGGTCGCAGGATGCGGCGCGTGACCTCCTTGCCGTACGGGTGGCCGGTCAGCTTCTCCACCAGCAGCCCGAGCACCACGTAGTTGGTGTTCGAGTAGTGCCACTTCCCGTCGTCGGGGAGCTTCTTGGCGAAGGCCACATCGAGCAGCTCGCGCGGCTGGTAGGAGCGGAACCGGGCGTCGCCGCGCCAGCGGTTGGTCGAGTATCCGGGCTCGCTCATGTAGTCGTACAGGTGGCTGGTGTGGTTGAGGAGCCGGCGGACGGTGATCTGCGCGCCGCCCGGCACCAGGCCCGGCAGGTACCGGTCGACGGGGTCGTCGAGCTGGATCCTGCCCTCGTCCACGAGCTGGAGCACAACGGTCGCGACGAAGGTCTTGGTGACGCTGCCGATCCGGAAGTACCCGTTGGGCGACGGCCGTCCCTCGCGCTCGATGTCGCGCACGCCCACGGCGCCCGACCAGGTGTGTCCGCCGTCGGAGACCCGCGCCAGGGCGGCCGTGGCTCCGCCGCCGGCCACGATCTTGTCCAGGTCGGAGCGTACGTCCACACCGTGGCCACCCGCGGTGACGGCCGTCGCGACCAGCACGTTCATCATCAGCTGCATCATGTGCGCAACGCTAGGGAGATCGGCGGTGCGGCGGAATGCGGTGCTCCGCCGACTCCACCTGTGGAAAACCGCAGCAGCTCAGGAGCCGGCACCCCGCGGCCGGGCTCACTCGTGACCACGTGGGCGGCCCAGGATGCGCGCCGTCACGGCGGGTGGCCCGTGAGCCCTCACAGCCGGCCGTGACAGGGGTCAGCCGACGTCGGCGCGTGCGCGTGACGTCGGCCTTGCCGTAGCGGATGGTGCCGATCCGGACGGCGGGTCAGTCCTTCGGCCGGGTGGGGCGGAGGAGGGCCTCGGCGAGGGCCAGCATGGTCTCCTCCAGCGAGCCCAGGCGCTTGGTGAGGTCCGCCGTGGCCGGCGTGACGATGCCCGTCACCGTGCGCGTCAGCTCCTCGCGGTCGGGCCGCGCCTGGAGCAGCTCCGTGAGCGCGCCCGCCGCCGCCGTGAGACGGTCGGCCTCGTCGGCGGCGCGGGCGGCGATCGCCTCCTCGATCCGCTCGCCGATGCCCAGCGTGACCGGGAGCTGGCTCACCCGCTGGTTGACCGCCTCCAGGTGGTCGTCCACCGTCTCCAGCTGCTCGCCCGCCTGCTCGGCGCGGGTGGCGAGGTCCGTCAGATGCCGGTCCACGCCGTCGAAGCGGGTCTGCATGCTCGTCTGGATGGCCGTCTGGATGGCATTGCCCACCTGGTCGAACCGCGTCGCCATGTCCGTGTCCACCGCGTCGAGGCGGGTGGCGAGCCCGTCCACCGTGTCGAAGCGGGCGGTCAGGTTGGCGTCGGCCGTGGCGAAATGGGCGGCCATGGCGCTGTCGCTGCGGTCGAGGCGGCTCGTGACCCCGTCGAACCCGGCCGCCAGCTTCGTGTCGACGGTCGTGAAACGGCCCGTCACCGTGCTGTCGACGGCGTCGAACCGGGTCGTCAGATGCTCCTCGACCTCGCTCAGCCGCTCGTCCAGCGACTCCAGGTCGTTGTCCAGATGGTTGAAGCGGGCCTCGTTGCGGGTCGCGTTCTCGCCGAGGTGCTGGTCGACGCCCGCCACCCGCTGGTCCACCGTCGCCATCCGCTGGTCCACGGCCGCCATCCGCTGCTCGACCCCGCCCACGCGCTCGTCCACGGCGCCCAGCCGCTCGCCGGCGGCGACGGCGCGCTCGTCCAGCGTGGTCAGCCGGCCGTCGAGGGCGGTGAAGCGGCCGTCCATCCGGCCGTCCAGGGCGCCGAGCTGCCCGTCGAGCGAGACGATCCGCTTGTCGACGGACCCCAGCCGGGAGTCCATCCCGGCCAGGCGGCCGTCCACGCCCTCCATGCGCGCGTCGAGCTCGTCGAGCCGCACCGCGACCTGCTGCTGCGTCTCCTCCAGGCAGGTGGCCAGCTCCTGCCGCGACTCCTCCACCCGCGCCGCGAGCCGCTGCTCGGCGGTCGTCAGCCGGTCGGTCACGGCGCTCACCTGGCCCGCGAGCACGTCCACGTGCGCGGTCAGTCTCTCGGCCACGGCGTCCACGTGCGCGTTGACCTGCTCGCCGACGGCGGCGGCCCGGGTCCCGGCCTGCTCGGCCGCGGCGGCCAGCCGGCCGTCCAGCCCGCTGGACAGCCCCGAGGCGATCCCGCTGGACAGCTCGGCCACCACGTTCTCGACCCGGTCGGTGCGCGCCGTCAGCTCGGCGAGCGACCTGTCGAGCCGGGTGAAGCGGCTGGCGGCGGCCTCCATGCTGGAGCCGAGCTGGGCCATGACGGCCGCGAACTCGCCCATCCGCTTGGCGATGCCCTCGCCGCCGTCCAACACCGACTGCAGCCGCTTCAACGTCTCCTCGACGCCGCCGCCGATGGTCGTCAGATCGTCCCAGATGTTCGGGAGCTCCACCACGGGGGCGACGCGCTGGTGGACCGACTCCACCCGGGCGTCCACGGAGCCCACCTGCGAGCCGACGGCGTCCACGTGGTCGCGGACCGCCTCGACGTGCTGGGCGAGGCCCTCGGCCCACATGGGCGGCTTGGCGGCCATGTCGTCAAGGCGCCCGCTCACCGTCTCCAGCGTGCCGCTCAACCCACCGAGCTCCCGCTCGCGCACCTCGCGCAGCAGCCACTCCATGCCTTCGAGCCGCTGGCGGATCTCGTCGAGGACGGCCCCCTGCGTGCGCTGCTCGTACACATGATCCTGCGCGGCGCGGGCCAGCAGCTCCCGCATTCTCTCCGGGACCTTGCTGTGCCCCCCTGTCTGCAGGAGGGTGGTGTGGTTGGAATGATCCACCGAAAGCTCCTTCACTCGCCGACGGTTCATCGCGCAGCGGTGGGATAGGTCCGGTTTGCAGATGGAAGAAGGAGAACGCGGTAAACCGCTACAGGGGGGAGAACTCCCGCCCGCCCACCTTAGCCTCTCGATCAAGCCACGTCAGTGGTGCGGGAAAATATCGTGGTTGCCGCACAAGCGCCCTGTTTTGCTCTTTACGCAGGTGGGCATGGGCGGCAGATCAGGGCGGACGGCTTATCCATGATCCGGGTCAGAATGACCACGGCGGATTCACTGCCCGAAAGTCGCAGATCTCCGCGAAGGCGTTCGATGTCCACGGCGGAGGCGCGCTTTTTAATAGTGATATTTCCTATTTTCCGGTCGCGGAGAGCGGCGCGCAGGCGCTTCAGCGAGAACGGCAGCGCCTCCTCCACCTCGTACCGGGACGCCCAGGGAGTGTCGACCGGGTCGTCCCCGGTGATGTAGGCGATCATCGGGTCGGGCAGGCGGCCGTCCACCAGTTCGGCGACCTCGGCGACCAGGTGCGCGCGGATCGCCGCGCCGTCGGGCTCGTACACGTAGCGGCCCAGCGGGCCGACGGGGGCGACGGCGCCGGTGTCACGCAGGACGTGGCCGCCGGGCAGCAGCGTGGCCAGCCGGACCGGCCCGCCGCCCGCCGTCGTGTCCGGCCTGTCGGTCGTGCGGGCGCCGGGGTGCGTCCACAGGGAGGCCTCCTTCACCTCGCCCTTGTACGAGACCCACTCGGCCTCGGCCGTCTCCGGGATGAACTCGTACGGGATGCCCGGGGCGACCTTGAGACAGGCCCATCGGGCCCGGGCGACCAGGTCGAGCACGACGGGCCACGGCGGGGAGTAGGCCAAGGGGTCGAACGTGCGGCCCCTGGAGGTGCGCCGGGCCGGGTCGGCGAACAGCACGTCGTAGTCCTCGGGCGACACGGACGCGGCGTCGGCCACCCGGACCGTGACCCGTCCGGCCGGCCCGAGCGCCTCGACGTTGGCCACGGCCACGGCCACGGTCAGCGGGTCGGTGTCGACGGCGTCCACGACACAGCCCGCCCGGGCCAGCGCCAGGAGATCCCCGCCGATGCCGCAGCACGCGTCCACGACCCTCGGCCCCGCCCCCTGCGTGCCCGCCCCCTGCGTGCCCGAGCCGGGCGGACCGAAGCCCTGCGGGCCGGAGCCGTACAGGCTGGAGCCGTGCGGGCCGGAGTCCTGAGGACCCGAGTCCTGAGGACCCGAGTCATGAGGACGGGAGTCGTGCGGGCCCGGCGGGCGCGTGCCCGAGGCGGTGTCGTCCTCCCGAGCCGCCGCTCCCTGGCGCGTTCGCGAGCCCTGTGAACGGTGTGAGTCGTGCCACAGCGCGGTGAGCCGGGCGGCGCGGTGGGCGGCGACCTCGGCCCGGGTGGCCTGCTCCAGGCCGTGCGGCGTGAAGTACATCAGCTCGGCGTCCGCGCCGAACTTGGCGCGCGCCCGGTCCCGAAGCCGCGCCTGGGTGAGCGCCGCCGAGGCGAGCGCGGCGTCGTAGGTCCGGCGCAGGCTCGTCGCGGCCGCCACGGGGTCGCCCCCTTGGAGCTCGCCCGCCTCCGCGAGCGCGCGCTGTCCGCGCGGAGTGAGCAGCTCGGTGAAGGCGTCCAGGTCCACGCCGTACGACGTTAGCGCCTCCCGTGCGGCCCCCGATCCGGGACCCCGTCACGACCTGCGAGGATGGGTTATCGCTCTCAGCAGACGTGTTCGTGTTGACTGTCAAGCCCCTCTTGCATATGTTTCCTGTTGGCACTCTCCCCTTGAGAGTGCCAACGTGCGACGAGGCAGGTCTGGCACCCGCGACGGCAGGCCCCGCTGGTCGCCTCTTCTAGATCATTCAAATCTGAAGGGGAGGTCCGATCGTGACGACCGCCACCAAGGTTCCCGTTAAGCCGCTCGGCGACCGCATTGTGGTGCAGCCGCTTGAGGCTGAGCAGACCACCGCTTCCGGCCTGGTCATCCCGGATACCGCCAAGGAGAAGCCGCAGGAGGGCAAGGTCCTCGCGGTGGGCCCGGGCAACTGGGATGAGGACGGCGAGAAGCGGATCCCGCTCGACGTCAGTGAGGGCGACGTCGTCCTCTACAGCAAGTACGGCGGCACCGAGGTCAAGTACGGCGGCGAGGAGTACCTCGTGCTCTCCGCCCGCGACGTTCTCGCGATCATCGAGAAGTAAGCCGGTGGTGTCGGGCCCCGGGCGCGTGAGCGGCCGGGGCCTTCGACACTAGGAGAGGACTTTCAGCAAAATGGCGAAGATCCTGGAGTTCGACGAGGACGCCCGTCGCGCTCTTGAGCGTGGCGTCAACGCCCTCGCGGATGCCGTGAAGGTTACCCTCGGCCCCCGTGGCCGCAACGTCGTCATCGACAAGAAGTTCGGTGCTCCGACCATCACGAACGACGGTGTGACCATCGCTCGTGAGATCGAGCTGGAGGAGCGCTACGAGAACCTCGGCGCCCAGCTCGCCAAGGAAGTGGCCACCAAGACCAACGACATCGCGGGTGACGGCACCACCACCGCGACGGTCCTGGCTCAGGCCATGGTCCGCGAAGGCCTGCGCAACGTGGCGGCCGGCGCCTCGCCGCTGTCGCTCAAGCGCGGCATCGACAAGGCGGCCAAGGAGATCAGCGACAAGCTGCTCGCCAGCGCCCGCCCGGTCGAGGACAAGAAGGAGATCGCCAACGTCGCGACGATCTCCGCCCAGGACGCCAAGATCGGCGAGCTGATCGCCGAGGCGTTCGACAAGGTCGGCAAGGACGGCGTCCTCACGGTCGAAGAGTCCAACGCCATGGGCATGGAGCTCGAGTTCACCGAGGGCCTCCAGTTCGACAAGGGCTACCTGTCGGCCTACATGGTCACCGACCCCGAGCGCATGGAGTCCGTCCTCGAGGACGCCTACATCCTGCTGACGCAGGGCAAGATCGCCTCGATCGCCGACTTCCTGCCGATGCTGGAGAAGGTCGCGCAGACCAAGAAGCCGCTGCTCGTGGTCGCCGAGGACGTCGAGGGCGAGGCCCTGGCCGTCCTGGTCACCAACAAGATCCGTGGCACGTTCACCTCCGTCGCCGTCAAGGCGCCGGGCTTCGGCGACCGCCGCAAGGCGATGCTGCAGGACATGGCCATCCTCACCGGCGGCCAGGTCGTCAGCGAAGAGGTCGGCCTCAAGCTGGAGAACGTCGGCCTTGAGGTGCTCGGCCAGGCGCGTCGCATCGTCGTCACCAAGGACGCCACGACCATCGTCGACGGCGCCGGTGACCAGCAGGCCATCGAGGACCGCGTCAAGGAGATCAAGCTCGCCATCGAGCAGTCCGACTCCGACTGGGACCGCGAGAAGCTGCAGGAGCGGCTGGCCAAGCTGGCCGGCGGCGTCTGCGTGCTGCGCGTCGGCGCGGCCACCGAGGTCGAGCTCAAGGAGAAGAAGCACCGTCTCGAGGACGCCATCTCCGCGACGCGCGCCGCGATCGAGGAGGGCATCGTCTCCGGCGGTGGCTCGGCCCTGATCCACGTCTCCAAGGACCTGGACGACCTCGGCCTGACGGGCGACGAGGCCACCGGTGTCGGCGTCGTGCGCCGCGCGCTGGTCGAGCCGGCCCGCTGGATCGCCGAGAACGCCGGTCTCGAGGGCTACGTGGTCACCCACAAGGTCGCCGAGCTTGAGGCCGGCCACGGCCTCAACGCCGCGACCGGCGAGTACGGCGACCTGATCGCGCAGGGTGTCATCGACCCGGTCAAGGTCACCCGCTCGGCCGTCCAGAACGCCGCTTCGATCGCGGGCATGCTGCTCACGACCGAGGTGCTCGTCGTGGACAAGCCCGAGGAGGAGGCCCCGGCCGCCGGCCAGGGCCACGGCCACGGTCACGGCCACTGACGACCTGAGGGTCACCGGCTGACGGGCTTCGGCCCGCGCGGCCGGTGACACCACGGCTCACGAACGGCCCGCCCCCGGGAGTGG
>NZ_JBEXDT010000175.1:0-7484 GCF_040605905.1 Nonomuraea sp. NPDC005501
CGCGTGACCCCTCGCGCGCCGCCGGGCCTGGTCTTGAGCGGGGTCAGCCGTGCGAGTCGGTGACCGAGCGGGCGAGCGTCACCTCGCAGCCCGGGCCGTTCGGGCCGCCGACGCGGACGGAGTTGAAGAAGTCACGGAAGGCGCTGTAGAAGTTGCCCTTGCCGCCGGGTGAGGTCACGGCCGAGCAGCCGCCGTAGTTCGCCCCGGAGTACAGGTGGATGTACGAGCTCGTGCGGTTCCAGTCGGACTTGGACCGGCTCGCCATGTTCAGCGCGGCCAGGTCGGGGGTGTCGCTCTTGAGCTCGACGATGTCGCCGGAGCCGTCGAGGCCGGAGAACAGGCAGTAGTAGCCGGCATGGCATCGGTCGTAGCCGTCCGCCGCCTGGGCCGGGCTGCTGGTCAGGGTGGCCAGCGCGATGGCCGCCACCGGTAATGCCAGCAACTGAAGCTTCTTGCCCACTGTCCCTCCAGGGGTGAAACTTTTCTTCGAGTACGGGTCCGACCATACCTGTTGAGATCTTGCGGGTGAAGGGGTCAGGGCGATCAGACCGAGCAGCCGGCCCGGCACCTGGTACGGGCACCCGCGGGCGTTGCGTGCTCGCGGAGCGGTGTCGTGATCGTCGTGTGTGCCGGCGGGCGCCGTAGCGGCGGGTGGCCGGAGTTTCGCCGGGAGAATGGCGAGAGAAACGTCCGTCCGCCGCCCGTGAGCCTTTACCCGAAAGGCGTCCTCCCGCCTCTCCCGAGCCTTTACCCGAAAGGCGTCCTCCTGCCCTCCCGGGTCTTTACCGAAAAGACGTGACCGTGGGCGCGGAAGCGGCCTTCGCATTCGCCGCGCCGGTCCGCCCACGAGCCGATTCCGATGCCCATGTCCCGTGCCGCCGGGCGTTCCAGTATCGTTCGTCGTCGGCCTGAGGCACGAGGCGGAGGAGAGGGACGGCGCATGCCCCACGCGGCGAGACCCACGGTCACGCTGCACGACGTGGCGGCGGCGGCCGGCGTCTCGGTGGCCACCGCCTCCCGGGTGCTGGGCGGCGGCTCCCGCAAGGTCGCCCCCGAGTACGAGGCGCGCGTCCTCGCGGCTGCCGCGGCCCTGCGCTACACGGTGGACGCCTCCGCGCGGGCGATGCGGCGCGGCAGCGACTCCGTCGCCCTGGTCGCCGACGACCTCACCACCCCGTCCATGGGCATCATCGTGGCCGCCATGGAGCGCCGGGCCAGCATGGCCGGGGCCTTCGTGACGGTCTCCTCGACCCGCGCCACGCCGGAGCGGCAGCTCGACACCGTCCGGCAGCTCCGGGCGCTGCGCCCCCGCGCGCTCGTCCTCACCTCCAGCCGCTTCGAGGCCGGCGCGCTCGGCGGGCGGCTGCTGAAGGAGCTGCTCGCCTACGAGCGCGAAGGCGGCCGGATCGTCATCGTCGGCGGCACCGACATGCCGTTCAGCTCCATCGGCTTCGACGACCACGGCGCGGGCCGCACGGCCGGCGCGTTCGCCGCGCGGTCCGGCCACCGGCGCGTCGCGATATTCGCCGGAAATCACGCGCGCATGAGCATGTCGGCCCGTGTCGGCGGAATTGTCCAAGGGCTCAGGGAAGGCGGCGTCGACGAGCGCGACATTCGCATTGTCGAATGCGAAGTCAGCCGTCAGGGCGGATTCGACGCGGCGGCCCGGCTGGCCGCCTCGGGAATGGCCGGGACGGACGCGGTCCTGGCCGTCAACGACGTCATCGCCATCGGCGCGTTGTCGGCTTTCCGGGCCGCCGGCGTGGCCGTTCCCGGGGACGTGTCGGTGACGGGGGTGGACGACATCCAGCTCGCGAGCGACGTGACGCCCCGGCTGACGACCGTGGCGCTGCCGCTCGCCCGGGTCGGCGCGCTGTCGATCCGCCTCGCGCTGGCCAGGACGCCCCGGCTCCGGCGGCTGGTCGTACGCGGGGAGCTCGTCGTCCGGGAGAGCACCCGCTAGCCGGCCGAAGCGCCCGTCCACACGCCGCACCCGCGTTCCTGCCGGGTGTTATGTCCGGGAGTGCCCGGTTGGGGCCACTCTCCGGAGCAACTCTTGACGCTGCTGTAACAGCCGTGCAAACTGCGGAATACGTTTTCCCAACGGCGAAGCGCCCCCGCTCGCCGTGGCAGGAGGTTCCCCCATGATCACGTCGAGGAGGGCCGCATGAGCGCTCTCGGCGAGCTCCAGCGCATGCGCAAGGGCAGCGGCGGCACCCTCTCCGGCGGACGCGGCGGCGCGGGCCGTACCGGCGCGGACGGCACCGGCGGTCGCGACAGGAAGGTCGGCGACAGGAAGGACAACAAGGCCGCCTACCTGTTCCTGGCGCCCTGGTTCGTCGGCCTGCTGGTCGTCACCGCGGGCCCGATCGCCGCGTCCCTGGTGCTCGGGTTCACCGACTACAACCTGATCCAGCCGCCCGTCTTCAACGGCCTGGACAACTTCACCCGCATGCTGGCCGACACCCGCCTGCACAAGGCGCTCGGCGTGACGCTGACCTACGTGCTCGTCTCGGTGCCGCTCCAGCTCGCCTGCGCCCTCGGCCTCGCGCTGCTGCTGGACCGCGGGCTGCGCGGACTGCCCTTCTACCGGTCGGCGTTCTACCTGCCGTCGCTGCTCGGGTCGAGCGTCGCCATCGCCGTCCTGTGGCGGCAGATCTTCGGCGCGGAGGGCCTGTTCAACCAGGTGCTCGGGGTGTTCGGCGTGGAGGGGCGCGGGTGGATCTCCGACCCCGGGACGGCCCTGTCCACGCTCATCGTGCTCAACGTGTGGACGTTCGGGGCGCCGATGGTGATCTTCCTGGCGGGGCTGCGGCAGATCCCCGTGATGTACTACGAGGCCGCCGCCACGGACGGCGCGAGCAGGTGGACGCAGTTCCGGCGGATCACGATCCCGCTGCTGTCACCGATCGTGTTCTTCAACCTCGTGCTCCAGATCATCCACGCGTTCCAGTCGTTCACCCAGGCGTTCGTGGTCTCCGGCGGCAGCGGGGGGCCGTCCAACTCGACGCTCTTCTACACCCTGTACCTCTACCAGCGGGGATTCGGCAACTTCGACATGGGCTACGCGTCGGCGCTCGCCTGGCTGCTCCTGGTGATCATCGCCGGGTTCACCGCGGTCAACTTCTGGGCCGCCAAGTTCTGGGTGGTCTACGATGACTGACCCCCGCCGCCCCCTCCACCTCGGCCACGCCGTGCGCACCGTGCTCAAGCACGCCGGCCTCATCGCGCTCGCGCTGGTCATGCTCTACCCGGTGCTGTGGATGGTCGTCAGCTCGCTGCGGCCCAACAACGAGATCTTCCGCCGCCCCGGCCTGGTCCTCGACAGCCTCCAGACGCAGAACTACACCGAGGGCTGGAACGCGCTGACCGCGCCCTTCGGCCACTACCTGCTCAACTCCGCGATCCTCGTGCTGGCCTGCATCATCGGCAACCTGGTGTCGTGCTCGATGGCGGCCTACGCCTTCGCCCGGCTCGACTTCACCGGCAAGCGCCTGTGGTTCGCGATCATGCTCGGCACCATCATGCTGCCGATCCACGTGATCATCGTCCCGCAGTACATCCTGTTCTCCCAGCTCGACTGGGTGAACACGTTCCTCCCGCTGGTGGTGCCGAAGTTCCTCGCCACCGACGCGTTCTTCGTCTTCCTCATGGTGCAGTTCATCCGCGGCCTGCCGCGCGAGCTGGACGAGGCGGCCCGCATCGACGGCTGCGGCCATCCGCGGATCTTCGTGCGGATCATCCTGCCGCTCATGCTGCCGGCCCTCGCCACCACGGTCATCTTCACCTTCATCTGGACGTGGAACGACTTCTTCAGCCAGCTCATCTACCTGACCGACCCGGAGATGTACACCGTCCCGGTGGCGCTGCGCTCGTTCGTCGACTCGACGGTCGCCACCTCCTGGGGGTCCATGTTCGCGATGAGCGTCGTGTCCCTGGCCCCCGTCTTTCTCGCCTTCCTCGTCGGCCAGCGGTACCTCATCCGGGGCATCGCGACCACCGGCGGCAAGTGACCCCCTCGAAGGAACCCTCATGCGAGACTCACGCATCGGCCGCCCGCTCCGGGCGGCGGCACTGGCCACGGCGGCCGTGCTCATGCTCGGCGCCTGCGGCGGCGGCGGCGCCGCGAGCCAGGAGCTGTCGGACAAGCCCGTCACCCTGCGCTTCACCTGGTGGGGCGCCGACGAGCGGCACAAGCGCACCCAGCAGGTCATCGACCTGTTCCAGAAGAAGCACCCGAACATCACGGTCAAGGGCGAGTTCAAGGACTGGAACGGCTACTGGGAGAGCCTGGCCACCACCGTCGCCGCCAACGACGCGCCCGACGTCATCCAGATGGACGAGCTGTACCTGTCGTCGTACGCCGAGCGCGGCGCGCTGCTCGACCTGGGCACGGCCGCCAAGAACCTCAAGACCGCCGACTTCGACAAGTCCGCGCTGGACACCGGCGTCGTCAAGGGCAAGCAGTACGCGCTGCCCGTCGGCCTGTCCGCGTACGCGATGGTGGTCAACACCGGCCTGCTCGACACGTACAAGGTCAAGCTGCCCGACGACGCGAGCTGGTCGTGGGAGGACCTGAGGACGGTCGGCGCCGAGGTGTCGAAGGCCAGCGGCGGCAAGGTCAGCGGCGTCCAGTCCCTCGGCTTCGAGGCGGGCGGCCTGAACGTCTGGGCCCGCCAGGCCGGCGCCGCCCTGTTCGACGCCGACGGCAAGGTGGCGGTCCCGCCGGAGGTGCTGACCTCCTACTGGACCTACATCCGTGACCTGGCCAAGCAGGGCGTCACCCCGCCGCCGTCGGTGACCATCGAGCGGGCCGGCTCCGCGCTGGACCAGTCCGGTACGGCGACCAACACCTCGGCCTTCGCCACCTGGTGGAACACCCAGCTCACCTCGCTGACCGCGGCCAGCGGGTCGCAGCTGAAGCTGCTGAGACTGCCCGGCGAGGCGCAGGCCAAGTCCCCGGCCGCCTACTACAAGTCGTCCATGTACTGGTCGATCTCCTCGCGCAGCAAGCACCCGGCCGAGGCGGCGCTGTTCGTGGACTTCCTCGCCAACGACGAGGAGGCGGCGAACATCCTGCTGACCGACCGCGGCGTGCCCGCCAACAAGCGGATCCGGACGGCCATCACCCCCAAGCTGGCCGAGACCGACAAGGCCGCGGCCGAGTACCTCGACACCCTCAAGGTCGGCACCGCGCCGCGCGTCACCCCGAACGGCGCCAGCAACCTGGAGGCGATCATCAAGCGGCACACCGAGGAAGTGCTGTTCGACCGGATGACGCCCGAGCAGGCGGCCAAGTCGTTCATCACCGAGCTGCAGTCCGAGATCGACGGCGCCTGACGCCCACCCCACACAGGAGCTTCACCTTGTCTCAACGGAACTACCGGTCCGCGATCGTCGGCACCGGTGGGATCGCCACCGCCCACGCCCGCGCCGTCACCGGCTCGGGCGGCCGGGCACACCTCGCCGCCGCGGTCGACGTGGACCTCGAACGAGCTGAGGCGTTCGCCGGGACGTGGGAGATCCCCCGCGTCCACGCGAGCCTGACCGACCTGCTGCGCGAGGAGCAGGTGGACCTCGTCCACCTGTGCACCCCGCCCGAGTTGCACGCGCCGCTGGCGCTGGAGTGCCTGGAAGCGGGGGTGACGGCGCTGGTGGAGAAGCCGCCGACGCTGTCGCTCGCCGAGATGGACACGCTCGTGGAGGCGGAGCGCCGCTCGTCCGCGCACGTCGCGACCGTCCTGCAGCACCGCTTCGGGGCGGGCGCCGTACGGCTGCGCCGCCTGGCCGGCGCCGGCGAGCTGGGCCGGCCGTTGCTGGCCACCTGCGCCACCCAGTGGTACCGCGACGAGGCGTACTTCGCGGTGCCCTGGCGCGGCACATGGGAGAAGGAGGGCGGCGGGCCGACCATGGGGCACGGCATCCACCAGTTCGACCTGCTGCTCTCCGTGCTCGGGCCGTGGAGCGAGGTGACCGCGGTCGCCGCCCGCCGGGCCCGCGACGTCGACACCGAGGACGTGTCGATGGCGCTGGTCACCTTCGACAGTGGCGCGGTCGCCACCGTGGTCAACTCGGTGGTGTCGCCGCGGCAGACCTCCGAGCTGCGCTTCGACTACGAGCACGCCACCGTCGAGGTGGAGCACCTGTACGGCTACACCGACGACGACTGGACCGTCACCCCGGCCCCCGGCCACGAGGACGTCGTCGCACTGTGGAACCGCGAGCACACCACCGTGCCGAGCGGCCACGAGGGCTGGTTCGCGGCGGTGCTCGACGCCCTCGACCGGGACGAGGCGCCGCCGGTCACGGTCGGCGACGCCCGGCGGACGATGGAGTTCGTCGCCGCCCTGTACGCCTCCGCCTTCACCGGCGAGCGCGTACGCAGTGGACAGATCACGCCCGATCACCCGTTCGCGCCACGCATGGACGGGACGGGCACACCCTGGGAAAAGGTGAGGAACCCGTGACCCTTCAGGTCGACCACGCTCTCGGCCGGTCGGTCGCCGTCTCGGCGGGCGGCGTCCAGCTTCTCACCTACGTCTACCGGCCCGACACGCCCGTGCTGGAGTCGCCGAAGCCGTACCTGCACCCGATCCGCACGCTCGGCGGCGCGGAGGTGTCACTGTTCCGGCCGCACGACCACGTCTGGCACAAGGGCATCGCCTGGTCGCTGCCGCACGTGGGCGAGCACAACTTCTGGGGCGGCCCGACGTACGTCCACGGGCGGTTCTACGTGCAGCTCGACAACAACGGCAGCGCCACCCACCAGGAGATGACCACCCTGACGGCGCAGGGCGACCGGGCCGGGATCGGGCACACCCTCGCCTGGACCTCGCAGGCCGGCGACCCGGTCATCGAGGAGCGGCGCGGGCTGGAGGTCTCCGTCCTCGACGACGCCACGTGGGCCCTGGTGTTCGACACGGCCATGACGAACGTGTCGGGCGCGCCGCTGGCCTTCGGCTCCCCGACCACGAAGGGCCGCGAGAACGCCGGCTACGGCGGCCTGTTCTGGCGCGGCCCGAGATCGTTCACCGGAGGCGTCATCCAGTCGCCCGCCGGGGCCGGCGGCGACGAGCTGCGCGGCACCCGCGCCGAGTGGTTCGGCTTCCGCGGCCGGCACGACGGGACCGGCGGCCACTCCACGATCGTCATGGTGGACGACACCGCGAACCCGCGGCACCCGCCGCAGTGGTTCGCGCGCACCGAGGAGTTCGCCTGCCTGTGCCCGGCGCCGTTCTTCAGCGAGGAGCTGGAGCTGCCGGACGGCGAGACGCTGCGCTTCCGGTACGCGGTCGTGGTGGCCGACGGCGACCGGGGCGAGGAGGGCACCGCGCTGCTGGCCGGGCGCGGCCGGGCGGCGCTCGCGGGGGAGGCGCCGGCATGACGTTCCCCGGCGGCACGTCGGTCAGCCGGTTGTCGGTCTACTCCGGCGTGTGCGCGGCCGACGGCCTGGCGGGCGGCACGCCGCACCTGCACACCGCCTC
>NZ_JBEXDT010000176.1:0-7275 GCF_040605905.1 Nonomuraea sp. NPDC005501
TGCCAAGGGGGACGAAATACACACCGAGCGACCCCGGGAACGAGGCGGTGGTGAAGGCACGTAGGACGAATTCGGGGCTCCCGCGCGCCGGAGGGCGCTGGCGTGGACCGCCCATGCCGGGGTGCACTGGCTCCCGCTCACCGCGCTCCTGGTGGCGGCCTGGGGCGCGAGCACCTGGTCCCAGACTCCGGCCCAGCAGGTACGGCTGATCTCCGCGGCCCCGGCCGAGACCGCCGTGGTCGTGGGCCTCAACGCCTCCGCCATGTACGCGGGCATCGCCCTGGGCACCGCACTCGGCGGCGTCCTGCTGCCCTCGGGTCCCGCCGTCGCGTTCGCCGTCCACGCCGCCCTCACGGTGGCGGCCCTCGCCTACCTGGCCGCCACGCGCCGCCACCGCTGATCCTCCCGGTGACCCCCGTCCGGCCGGCGATCACCGGTGGCGCGGGAAAGGGGCGCGGCATTAGGTTTGAATGACTACAGATGCGACACAAGAGGAGAATTTGCGTGGCCGACGAAACGCCTCTCCCCAGGATCGACATCACCAGACCCCATCAGGCTCGGGTGTGGAATTACTGGCTGGGCGGAAAGGACAACTACCCGGTCGACCGCGAACTCGCCGAGCAGCTCCGCCAGGTATATCCCGGCATGGAGGATATCGCCCGCCATACCCGGGCCTTTCTGGGACGCGCAGTGCGATATCTCGCTGAAGAGGCCGGAATCCGCCAATTCCTGGACATCGGCACCGGGCTGCCCACCGTGGACAACACCCACGAGGTCGCCCAGCGGGTCGATCCGACCTGCCGCATCGTGTACGTGGACAACGACCCCCTGGTGCTGGTCCACGCTCAGGCCCTGCTCACGAGCCATCCCCTCGGCGCCTGCGACTACATCGAGGCCGACGTCCGCGACCCCGGCGCCGTCCTGGACTTCGCGGCCAAGACCCTGGACCTCACCCGCCCCACCGCGCTCATCCTCCTGGGCGTGATGGGCACCGTCTTCGACGACGACCAGGCGTACGCGCTGGTCGAAGGGCTGCTGGACGCGCTCGCGCCGGGCAGCCACCTGGTGTTCGAGGACGGCACGAAGACAGTCAACCCGGACGCCGCCGCCGAGGCCGAGCGCCTCCGCGACGAGGGGAAGGTCTACTCGTACCGGCTGCGGACCCCGGAGGAGATCTCCCGGTTCTTCGACGGGCTGGAGCTGGTGGAGCCGGGCGTCGTGTCGGTGTCGCGCTGGCGGGTGGAGGCGGGGGTGTTCGGCGTGCCGGACGAGGTGGACGCCTTCTGCGGCGTCGGCCGCAAGCCGTGACGCCGGTCGTGCGGACGCGGGCGCTAGACCCCGGCGGCGAGCAACCGCAGGATCGACGGGGTGGCGGCCGAGGGCCGCGCGTGCACGACGAGCTGGTCCAGCAGGTGCTGGTACGGCAGCACGTCCTGCCTGCGGCTCAGGTACTGCGCGCCGGCGATGTGCTCCAGGTAGACGACGTCGTCCAGCTCCGCCGGGGCGAAGCGCAGGATGGTGACGGGCCCGGTGCCGCCGACGTGGCCGCCGGAGGCGAACGTGAGCACCTGGATCGTGATGTGCGGCAGCTCGGCCAGCATCGCGAGGTGCTCCAGCTGGGCGCGCATCGTCGCGGAGTCGGCCACCTGCCGGCGCAGGGCGCCCTCGTCGATCACCGCCCACAGCTTGGGCGGGGCGGCTGAGAGGAGGATCTGCCGGCGGCGCATGCGCACCCCGACCCGGCGCTCGATCTCCTCGGCGGGGCTGCCCTCGTGTCCCTGCGTGATGACCGCGCGGGCGTACTCCTCCGTCTGCAGCAGGCCGGGCACGTACTGGATCTCGTAGGTGCGGATCAGCGACGCGTCGCGCTCCAGCCCCAGATAGTCCTCGAACCACTCGGGCACGACATCGCGGTAGTCGTGCCACCAGGCGGGCGCGTTGGCCTGCTCGGCCATGGCGAGCAGCGCCGAGCGCTCGGCCTCGTCCGCGCCGTACAGGGTGAGCAGGTCCGCCACGTCGCGCAGCTTGAAGCCGGTCCGGCCGAGCTCCAGACGGCTGATCTTGGAGTGGGAGCCCCGGATGAGGTACCCGGCCTCCTCGCGGGAGATCCCCCGCGCCTCGCGGAGCCGGCGCAGGTGCGCGCCGACCAGAATCCGCAGCGCCGTGGGCCCGGAGCGACGGGCCTCTCTGCCGGTTGCGCTTTCCGGCACTCCGGTGTGGGGAGTTCCGGCCACGTTCCCCCTATCGCGAGCGGACGGCATAACGCTCCAAATCAGCAAATCGCGGCGGCCCGACCGGACCATCCTGCCACGCCGCCGGACCGCGTGGTCATATTTCCCGGCGACCGGGCATTTCACCACAAATGACACACCAGTCCGCCTTCGGAGCGCCGCGAATTCCGTTCGCCTGGCAGATTCTCACCTTACGCGTCTTGTGCCCGAGCTCTGCGGGATCCCCCGCGGCCGTTACGGGGGACACGCCGCAAATCCGCAGGCCAACGAGTATCTCCAGCCGACATCGCGCCGGCCGTCATCGTGGTGAGACTTTCGATCTGTCCCTCGCCTCGCCTCTCACCAGGCAGAACCGCCTGACCGAGGCGTGGGCAGATTGGAGATGAGATGTCCCGACACGCAGGACGGACGATCAAGGCCGCTACGACGGTGGGCGCCGGTGTCGCGCTCGTGACCGCGCTCACGGCCGCGGCGGGGCCCGCCGAGGCGACGCGGGCCCGCCCGCCTCTGCCGCTCCGCACGGACGCGGCCTTCCAGAGCGAATGCCTCGCCACCCACAACGCCTTCCGGGCGCGCCACGGCGCGCCCGACCTCACGATCGACCAGGGACTCGTCGACCACGCCAGCCGGCGCGTGACCGAACTCAGCCGGTACGAGGGCCTCCAACAGGCCGGCGGGGATCCGGGGTACGGCCAGAACGTCCACTGGTTCCTGACCTCCTCCGGCCGGGCGGCGACCTGCGCGGACGCGGTGAAGAAGTGGTACGCCGGCGTCGGTTCCTACGACTTCCGGGCGCCGGAGTTCTCCTCCCGCACGGGCTTCTTCACCCAGGTGGTCTGGAAGGGCACGACCCGGCTCGGCTGCGCCCGGGCCGCGGGGCCGGGCACCCGGGGGTACGAGACGTACATCGCGTGCGCCTACCAGGCGCCGGGCAACGTGTCGGGACGCTACGCGCAGAACGTCCTTCCCGTGAGGTGACCGTGCCACGGGTCCGGCCGCCCGTCACCGTTCCGGCGGGCGGCTCCCCCGGAGACGCTCGCCGGAGGCGCCCACGGCCGGGGCGCCCACGGCCGGATCGTCCACGGCCGGATCGTCCGCGTCCAGGGCGCCGACCATGCCGCACAGGGCCGTGACCAGGTCCTCGCCGAGGCGGCGCCAGGCCCCGGCCGCCGCCTCGGCGCGGGCGCGGCCGGCCGCCAGGTCCGTCTCCAGCTCGGCGCACATGTGCACGATCAGCTGGCGGGTCATGGCCTCCCGGCGCGCGGTCGCGCCGGGGTCGCGCTCCGCCCCTCCCGCGTTCCCGGCGCGGACGGCCGCTCCCCCGGCGTTTGCGGCGGGTTCGGCCGCTCCTCCGGCGTTCCCGGCACGTACGGCCGCTCCCCCGGCGTTCCCGGCACGTACGGCCGCTCCTTCGGCGTTCCCGGGGCGTACCGCCGCCCGCGCGGCGTGGATGGCGTCGTACAGGCGGCGCAGGGACGGGGTGTCCAGGTGCGCGCGGACGGCGTGGTCCCGCAGGGCGGGCTCGACGACGATCTGGGCGAGGAACCGGGCGTACCAGGACGGGGTGCCGAGGTCGATCTGGTGCTCGATGCGGGGCAGCACGGCGCAGCGGAGCTGGTCGCGCAGCGACATGCCAGCCGGGTCGCCGAGCGCGCTCATCATGGCCAGCCGGTGCCGCTCGATCGCGTCGGCGTGCTCGGCGAGAACGGCCTTGATGAGCGCGTCACGCCCGGTGAAGTGGTACTGCACCGCTGACTTGTTGCGCTGCCCGGCGGCCTCGCCGATCTGCCGGATCGACACACCGGCGAGGCCCCGGGTGGCGTAGAGCCTCTCGGCGGCGCGCATGATGAGGCTCCTCGCGGCGGCGGAGCGCGGCGAGGACGCGCTCGCCGGAGCGGGCGGAAGCGCCCCGCTCCGGTCCGCGACGACGCTCATGTCGTACGTGTTGCTCATGCTCTTCGGGTCGTGCATGTGGTGCATGTCGAGACCGTCACGGTCGTCGTGACCCGCTCACCAGGTCACCCAGACGTTCTCCAGGCCGCCCGACAGCAGCCCGGTGCGCAGGCGCAGCGCCTCGGCGCCGTCGCGCAGCGCGAGGGTGGGCAGCCGGCGGGTCAGCGTGTCGAGCACCACCTGCAGCTCCAGGCGGGCCAGCGGCTGGCCGAGGCAGAAGTGCGGGCCCGCGCCGAAGGTGAGGTGCTGGTTGGCGTTGGTCCGGTGCGGGTCGAAGCGGTCGGGGTCGTCGAACTTGCGCGGGTCCCGGTTGGCGGCTGGACGGCACGGGATGAGGGTGCTCCCCGCCGGCACCGGAATGCCGCCGACCTCGACATCCTCGCGGGCGACCCTCGGGAAGCCCACCACGCTGAGCGTGCTGTCCAGGCGCAGCACCTCCTCGACCGTGCCGGGGATGAGGCCCGGATCGTCGATCACCGCCTGGTAGCGCTCGCGCTCCGACAGGAGCATCGCGGTCATGATGACGATCATGTTGGACGTGGTCTCGTGCCCGGCCAGCAGCAGCGCCCGCACGGTCGCGATCAGCTCCTCGTGGCTGAGCCGGCCGTCCTCGCTGTCGAAGACCTGGGTCAGCTCGCTGAGCAGGTCGTCGCCGGGGTCGGCCCGTCTGGCGTCGACCAGGTCGGACACGTACGCGTCGAACTCCTCGTACGCCCGCTGCACCTCCTCCTGGGTGTGGCGCGTCAGGGTCAGCATGACCTGCGACCAGTGCGCGAACCTGTCCTGGTCCTCGGCGGGGGCGCCCACCAGGGCGCAGATGACCTGGACCGGCAGCGGCAGGCCCAGCCGGGCCGACAGGTCGGCCGGCGGCCCGGCCTCCAGCATGGCGTCGACCAGGTCGTCGGCCATCCGCTGCACGCGGGGCCGCCACGCCTCGATCTTCTTGATGGTGAAGGAGCGGGTGAGCAGCCGCCGCCACCGCCGGTGGCCCTCGCCCTCGGTGATGCTCATGGTGTTGCGGGCGAACAGGCCGCCGTCCTGCGTGGTCGCCACCCGCGCGGCGTCCTGCCCGCCGCGCCGGAACCGCGGGTCGGTGAGCAGCGCGCGCACGTCGTCGTAACGGGTGACGAGCTGGGCGGTGTCGCCGCTGGGCAGCCGCACGTGCGCCACGGGGCATCGCTCCTGCAGCTCGCTCCACTCGCGCGGCGGCTCCAGAGTCTCCTTCCGGTCGAAGGGATAGGTCGGCACGGACTCGGTCATGACGCCCCCTCATGTCGATGTCTGATCATGTTCGACGTTAAGGCAGCCGCCTTAATAAGACAATCGCCTTAACGCGGTAAAATCGTTTCGATGAGACTGCCGGGCTTGCGCTATGATCATGCGGGCCCTGTGCGCGCCAGAGCCGACACGATCCGGCGCCGGCCTCCGCCGACCTCCATCCCACACGACGCGCCCGACCCGCACGGCCCGCCGACGCCCGCCCCGGCCGCTCACCCGCCCATCCGGCGCGCGGCTCACCGCACGAGGAACGCCCACCAGACGAGGAACGATGTCGAGCATCAAAGAGGTCGCGCGCCTCGCCGGCGTCTCCGTCGGCACCGTGAGCAACGTGCTCAACCGCCCCGAGCTGGTGGCTCCCGAGACACGACTGCGGGTTCAGACGGCGGTCACCCAGCTCGGCTACGTCCGCAACGGCTCGGCGCGCCACCTGCGGGCCGGGCGCAGCAGGACCATCGGCGTGGTCGCGCTCGACCTGTCGAACCCGTTCGTCATCGACGTGCTGCGCGGCATCGAGACCGCGGCCGAGACCGCGGACCTCAACGTGATGGTGGTCAACAGCAGCAAGGACGCCGCCCGCGAGGCGCGGCTGCTGGAGATGTTCGAGGAGGAGCGCCCCTTCGGGGTGCTGATCACCCCGGTGAACGCCGAGGGCCAGGAGCAGCGGCTGGGCAGGCTCGTGTCCCGCGGCATCCCGGTGGTGCTGTTCGACAGCTCGTCGCGGCACGGCCGGGGGTGCGCCGTCGCCTCCGACGACGTGCTCGGCGGCCGGCTGGCCGGCCTGCACCTGCTGGGGCGGGGGCATCGCCACATCGCGTTCGCGGGCGGGCCGTTCACCGTCCGCCAGGTGGAGGAGCGCCACCGCGGCCTGGCCGGCGTGCTGTCGCCGGCGGACGAGCTGACCGTCATCCCGCTGCCGGACCTCACCGTGGGCACCGGCCGCACGGCCGGCAGGGAGATCGCCGCCCGGCCCCCCGGGGACCGGCCGACGGCCGTGTTCTGCGGCAACGACCTGGTCGCGCTCGGGGTGCTGCAGGAGCTGACACAGTACGGCCTGCGGGTGCCGGACGACGTCGCGATCCTGGGCTACGACGACATCGACTTCGCGGCCGCGGCCGCGGTGCCGCTGTCGTCGATCAGGCAGCCGCGCGAGCAGCTCGGCCACACCGGCGCGCTCATGCTCCTGGAGGAGGCCAACCAGCCGGACTTCCACGAGCACCGCCAGGTCATCTTCCAGCCCGACCTCATCGAACGCGCCTCCACCGCCTTCACCCGCTGACCCCCGGCCGCGCCACCGTTCCTTCGGCACGAGCCCCTCGTGGGAGGCACCCACGAGGGCCTGGTTCAGGGATGGATCTTCCTGTGCTCGGCCAGCATCGTGACGTACTGCTCGATGCGACGCGCCCGCGTCTCCGGCTTCTTGGCGTCCTGGACGCGATACAGGACCGCGAACCGGTTACGGCTGTCCAGCGTCGCGAAGAACGCCTCAGCCGCGGGATTGGCCGCCAGGGCATGGGCGAGGTCTCCCGGCACGGTGGCGCCGCGCGATCCGTCGTACGCGGCGTCCCAGCGGCCGTCCGCCTTCGCGCGCTCGATCTCGAGCAGGCCCGGCGGCTTCATCCGGCCCTGCTCGATCAGCCTGGCCACCTTGTCGCGGTTGACCTTCGACCACTTGCTCCTCGGCCTGCGCGGGGTGAAGCGCTGCAGCCAGTGCCCGTCGTCGAATCCGTCCTTCTGCCCGTCGATCCAGCCGTAGCAGAGGGCCACATCGAGCGCCTGGAGGTAGTCCAGCGCATCGACGCCCGCCACCTTC
>NZ_JBEXDT010000177.1:0-7035 GCF_040605905.1 Nonomuraea sp. NPDC005501
CACCGGCTGTGGGTGCGCCGGGCCGAGGTTTCGGAGCTGCAGGAGCTGGCTGTGGAGATTGATAACAAGTAACACCCGCGCCGCCGCGCGCCGCCCGTTGCCGCGCGTGCCCGTTCCGTGAGCCGGCATCCGGTGGCAGGCGTGACGATCTCTTGGGATGACCCCGCCGGAGCGCCGGGTACACAGGCATCCCGGGGGAGCGTAACGTCGGCGGGAGGATGCCATGAGCGAGTACGCGAAGGCGAGAGAGCTCGGCGAGCAGGCCCGCGAGAAGGAATGGACCCGGCCGAGCTTCGCGAAACAGCTGTTCCTCGGAGACTTCCGGCTGGACCTCGTGCGTCCGGCGCCGGTGCCCGGTGACGAGGCCGCCAAGCGGGGCGAGGAGTTCGTCCGCGCGGTGCGCAGGTTCCTCGACGCGCACGTCGATCCCGCCGAGATCGAGCGCACCGCGCAGGTGCCCGACGAGGTGGTCAAGGGGCTGGCGCGGCTCGGGGCGTTCGGCATCACGATCGCCGAGGAGTACGGCGGGCTCGGCCTGCCGTACCTGTACTACTGCCGCGCCCTCATGCTGGTGGGCTCGTACTGCCCCGCGCTGGCCACCCTGCTGTCGGCGCACCAGTCGATCGGCGTGCCCCAGCCGCTCAAGCTGTTCGGCACCGAGGAGCAGAAGCGCGAGTTCCTGCCCCGGTGCGCGCGGGGCGAGATCTCCGCCTTCTTGCTGACCGAGCCGGACGTCGGCTCCGACCCCGCCCGGCTGTCCACCACCGCGGTGCGCGACGGCGACGCGTACGTGCTCGACGGCGTCAAGCTGTGGACCACCAACGGCGTCGTCGCCGACCTGCTCGTCGTCATGGCCCGCACCGGGGAGAAGGTCAGCGCGTTCGTGGTCGAGGCCGACACCCCCGGCATCACGGTCCAGCGGCGCAACAGCTTCATGGGCCTGCGCGGCATCGAGAACGGCGTCACCGAGTTCCGGCAGGTCAGGGTGCCGGCCCGCAACCTCATCGGCCGCGAGGGACAGGGCCTGAAGATCGCCCTCACCACGCTCAACACCGGCCGCCTGTCGCTGCCCGCCACCTGCGCCGGGAACGCCAAGTGGGCCGTGAAGATCGCCCGCGAGTGGGGCGACGCCCGCGTCCAGTGGGGCCGGGGGATCGGGCGGCACGAGGCCGTCGCCACCAAGATCTCCTTCATCGCGGCCACCGCGTACGCCCTGGAGGCCGTCTGCGACCTGACCAGCCGCATGGCCGACGACCGGCGCAACGACATCCGCATCGAGGCCGCCCTGGCCAAGCTGTACGCCTCGGAGATGGCCTACCAGGCGCTCGACGAGCTGGTCCAGATCAGGGGAGGGCGCGGCTACGAGACCGCCGAGTCGCTGGCCGCCCGCGGCGAGCGGGGCGTGCCCGCCGAGCAGATGCTGCGCGACTCCCGCATCAACCGCATCTTCGAGGGCTCCTCCGAGATCATGCGCCTGCTCATCACCCGCGAGGCGGTGGACGCCCACCTGTCGGCCGCCGGCGAGCTCATCGACCCCGGCGCCTCCCGGCAGGCGCGCGTCCGCGCGCTCAGACGGGCCGGCGGCTTCTACGCCCGCTGGCTGCCGACCCTGGTGGCCGGCACGGGCGACCTGCCGAGCTCGTACGCCGACTTCGGGCCGCTGGCCCCCCACCTGCGGTACGTGGAGCGCACCAGCCGCAAGCTCGCCCGATCCCTGTTCTACGGCATGTCGCGCTGGCAGGGGCGGCTGGAGCACCGGCAGGCGTTCCTGGGCCGTATCGTCGACGCCGGGGCCGAGCTGTTCGCCATGACCGCGGTCTGCGTGAAGGCCGAGGAGGACGAGGCGGACCTGGGGCGCCGGCCGTACGAGCTGGCCGACACCTTCTGCCGGCAGGCCAGGAGGCGCGCCGACGCCCTGTTCGCCCGGCTCTGGGACAACAGCGACAGGGAGGACGTCCGCCTGGCCCGGTACGTGCTCGACGGCCGCTACACGTTCCTGGAGGAAGGCGTGCTGGACCCGTCGGTCGAGGGCCCGTGGGTCGGATCGCCCGAGGGCGGGGAGAACGTCCGCAGGAAGATCACCTGACAGCCGGTCTAGACCGGAGGTGAGCGCTTTCCGGTCCAGATGTTGTCGAACCGAGACGAGCCGGTATAGACCGCCGTCCGAAACCGGGCTTACGCTGACGCAAACGCGTGGAGCGGTGGCTCACGCGCCCCCAAAACCCTCCGGGCGGGGCGACGACTGGTACGGACCAGCGGAACCCGTCCGACGAGAAGGCGGTACACAGGTGAGAATCAAGCTTGCGGGCGGCGCCGCTCTCGGCGTGGCGGCCATGATGGTCCTGTCCAGCTGCGGGTCGGAGTCCGGCTCGGCCGGCGACCAGAAGGCCTCCGAAGGGGGTCAGGTCACGCTGAAGATGGTCGCCGCCGACTACGGCGACGGCCCCGGCAAGCCGAACTCGGGTGAGACCTTCTGGAAGGGCGTCACCGACGAGTTCACCAAGGCCAACCCCAACATCAAGGTCGACGTCCAGGTCATCAACTGGAACGACATCGACAAGCAGGTCGCCACCATGGTCCAGAACGGCCAGGCGCCCGACATCCTGCAGACCGGCGACTACTCCGGCTTCGTCAAGGACGGCCTGCTCTACAAGGCCGACGAGGTGCTCTCCCCGAACGTCTCCGGCGACCTGCTGCAGAAGTTCGCCGAGTTCGGCAAGGTCGACGGCACCGCCTACGGCATCCCGTTCGTCTCCTCCGCCCGTGCCCTGTTCTACAACAAGGACCTGTTCACCAAGGCGGGCGTCGCCGAGCCGCCCAAGACCTGGGACGAGCTCAAGGCCGCCGCCGAGAAGCTGAAGAAGGCCGGCGTCAGCCAGCCGTTCGGTCTGCCCCTCGGCCAGGAGGAGGCCCAGGGCGAGTCGTTCCTGTGGATGCTCGGCAACGGCGGCGGCTACAAGGACGCCTCCGGCAAGTGGGCGATCAACTCCCCGCAGAACGTCGAGACGTTCACCTACCTCAAGGGCCTCGTCGACGCCGGCCTGACCACCCCGAACCCCGGCACCAAGGACCGCAAGACGGTCTGGGAGGACTTCGGCGCCGGCAAGGTCGGCATGGTCAACGGCGGCCCCATGTCCATCCCGATCTTCGACGCGGCCGGCCTGAAGGACAAGTACGGCGTCGCGCCCATCCCCGGCAAGACCGGCCCGCTGGACACCACGCTCGGCGTCATGGACTGGATCATGGCGTTCAACAAGAACGGCCACGCCGCCGAGATCAAGAAGTTCTTCGACTTCTTCTACACCGGCTCCGCCGCCCAGAAGATCAGCGACACGTACAAGCTGCTGCCCGTCACCACCAGCGGCGTCCAGAAGCTGTCGAGCGACGAGAAGCTCAAGCCGTTCCTCGACGGGCTGCCCAACGCCAGCTTCTACCCGTTCCAGGACCCCAAGTGGGCCGAGGTGAACCCGGCCATCAAGCAGACCATCGGCGGGGCCGTCAAGGACGACCCGGCCAAGGTCCTCGGCGAGCTCCAGAAGACCGCCGACGCCAGCTGACCCCTCGGGGGCACTGTACGGCCGGCGTCTCGCAGCCGGGACGCCGGCCGTACCGTCATGGAAGGTAGTTCATGAGAAGGTTGCGCGCCCTGGAGCCGCTGGCCTGGATCGGGCCGGCCACCGTGCTCATCGCGGTCGTGGTGCTCTGGCCCGTCGTCGAGATGATCCGGTCGTCGTTCCTCAAGATCAGCCGGTTCGGGGTGGTGCAGGGTTCCAACGGTTTCGCCAACTACGAGAAGCTGTTCGACGAGAAGGACTTCGCGGACATCATGCTCCGCAGCGTCATCTGGGTCGTCGCCGTCGTCGCCCTGACCGTCCTCGTCTCGCTCGCCCTCGCCCAGCTGTTCAACCAGCGCTTCCCCGGCCGCCGCGTCGCCCGCTGGGCGCTCATCGCCCCGTGGGCCGCGTCCGTGCTGATGACCGCGATCGTCTTCAAGTGGATGCTCGACCCCGAGGTCGGCGTCATCAACCAGATCCGGCTCAAGCTCGGCCTCATCGACGCGCTCGGCGGCACCTCGGCCGACCAGCTCGGCGACGCCTCCACCGCCATGCCGTGGCTGGTGTTCGTCGCCGTCTTCGTCTCCGTGCCGTTCACCACGTACGCGCTGCTCGCGGGCCTGGCCACCATCCCGGCGGACGTCTACGAGGCGGCCAAGATGGACGGCGCGTCCAGGTTGCGCACGTACTGGTCCATCACGCTGCCCCTGCTGCGGCCCGCCCTGACCGTGGCCGCGCTCATCAACGTCATGAACGTCTTCAACAGCTTCCCCATCATCTGGGCGATGACCCACGGCCAGCCCGGTTACTCCACGGCCACCTCGACGATCCTCATGTTCATCCTCAAGGGCTCGAACATCGGAGAGTCCGCCGCCATGTCCGTCGTCAACTTCGGCATGGTGCTGATCCTGACCGTGGTCTTCCTCAAGGTCTCCCGCTGGAACAAGGAGGTGGCCTGATGGCCGTCACGACCGCGCCCCCCGCCACCGCCCGGCAGCACACCCGGCAACGGCCCACTCCCAGCCGGGCCCTGCCCGCGCTCAAGACCACGATCACCGCGGCCGCCGCCTACGTGATCGCGTTCATCTTCGTGTTCCCGTACCTGGTGATGCTGCTCACCTCGCTCCGGCCCCAGGAGTCGCTGCGCGACGCCAGCCTGCTGCCCTCGACGTGGGAGTGGTCGAACCTGGCCAACTTCTGGAGCGGCGGCCTGGCCGGCAACCTCATGGTCACCCTCAAGGTGGCCGCCGGGTCCACGATCCTCGTGCTGCTCGTGGCCCTGCCCGCCGCCTACTACTCCGCCCGGCACAACTTCCGGGGGCGCACCGCGTTCCTCATCCTGGTGCTCGTCACCCAGATGTTCCAGCCGACCGCCATGCTCGTCGGCATCTACCGCGAGTTCTTCCAGTTCGGGCTGGTCGACTCGATCTGGTCGCTCATCCTGGTCAACGGCGGGTTCAACCTGGCGTTCGCGGTGTGGATCCTCAACGCGTACTTCTCCTCGATCCCGCGCGAGCTGGAGGAGGCCGCGTTCATCGACGGCAACGGCCGCTTCGGCGCGCTGTTCCGCATCACGCTGCCGCTCGCCATGCCCGGGGTCATCACGGCGCTGATCTTCACGTTCATCGCCGCCTGGAACGAGTTCGTGGTGGCGCTCACCCTCACCACCACGCCCGAGAACCAGCCGCTCACCGTGGCACTCAACTCGTTCATCGGCCAGTATCAGGTGGACTGGCAGAACCTGTTCGCCGGCTCCGTCATCGCGACCATCCCGGTGATCATCCTGTTCGCGCTGATCGAGCGGAAGGTCGTCGGCGGCCTGACGGCCGGCTCCATCAAGTGACCGGATCGGCCGGGGACGCTCAGCCCGGGACGCGAGCCACGCAGAAGACCGTCTGGCCGAACGGCGGCGTGATGAACCGCTCGATCAGCCGCGTCGCCGGCACCACCGTGCGGTCGTAGATCTTCACCAGCCGCGGGTCGGGGTAGCCCACCCCGCCCCGCCGCACCGCGGCCCACCAGGCGATGCCGCCCAGGAAGTTGATCGGCTTGAGCACGTCGATGTCGAGACCCGCCTTGGCGACCGTCGAGCGCAGCGTCTTGGGCGTGTAGCGCTGCACGTGACCCACCTTGCGGTCGAAGTCTCCGTAGAGCTGCATGTAGCCCGGCACCCAGATGATGATCCGCCCGCCCGGCAGCGTCACGTTCGCCAGCGAGCGCAGCGCCCCGGCGTCGTCCTCGATGTGCTCCAGGACGTTCATCATCACGACCGTGTCGACCTTATCCTCCAGCGGGATGTCGGTCGGCAGCCCGAACTGGAGCACGTCGATGTCGTCGCGGCCGGCGAACCGCTTGCGCAGCTGCTCGACGCAGTAGGGGTCGAAGTCGCTCACCACGAGCCGGTCCAGCCGCGGCAGGAACTGCTCGGCGAAGTGGCCCAGGCCGGAGCCGATCTCCAGCATCGACCGCCCGACGTGCGGGGCGACCATGTCCAGCTCGTACTGCCGGTAGTTCTTGGCCTCGTCGCCTCCGAGGTGGTTCTCCAACGCCTCGTCGCCGGCCGCCGGCTGCACTACACGGTCATACCCTGAAGACATAGTCCCGTTCCTTTAAGGGCTCGCGGATTGGCCCGAGTCTAGTGCCCGGGCGGCGCCGAAGGTCACATGATGCGCCGAACGCCCTTCCCAGTCCGTCCTCGATGCGATGGAATCTGACACGCCCATGGACGACGACGAGGCGATCGCCCGAGCCCTCGCCGGCGACCTGACCGCCTACGAGGCGCTGGTCGCCCGGTACAGCACGCTCGCCCACCGCACCGCCGCCCTGCTCGGCGCCGCCGACGAGACCGAGGACGTGGTGCAGGAGGCGTTCGTCAAGGCCTACCGGCACCTGCCGTCGTTCCGGCGCGGCTCTCCCTTCCGCCCGTGGCTACTGCGCATCGTGGCCAACGAGACGCACAACCTCACCCGCTCGCGCGGTCGCAGGAACGGCCTGATCGTCCGGCTCGGCGCCGTCGCCGACCCCGTCGCGCCCGACGACCCCGAGGGCGCCGCCGTGGCCGAGGACCGCCGCGCGCGCCTCCTGGAGGCGGTACGCGCCCTGCCCGACGGCGAACGCGACGCCGTCGTCTGCCGGTACTTCTTACAGCTCACCGAGGCCGAGACCGCGCAGGTGCTCGGCCGTCCCGTGGGCACCGTCAAGTCCAGCACGCACCGCGGGCTGGCCCGGCTCAGGGAGGAGGTGGGCGGTGAGCTCGCGTGAGCCCCACGACGATCACGACGATCACGACGGTCCGGACGATCACGACGGCCTGGACGGTCTCGACGACCTCGGTCGCCTCGAAGCCGAGCTGTCCGCCCTCGGCGACTCCCTCGACGTGCCCGCCCCACGCCCAAGCAGGTGCTGACCGGAGAGTTCCCGGGACGACACCAGCGCGGCTGACCGGAGCGTCCTGAGGGAAAGTCCCATAAGTCCCCCGAAC
>NZ_JBEXDT010000178.1:0-6967 GCF_040605905.1 Nonomuraea sp. NPDC005501
CGTCCTCGCCGGGCGTGGGCGCGTGGCCGCCAGGGTCGCCGCGGGCGCGCTGCTCGCCACCCTGGTCGCCGGGCTCGCCGGCCCCGCCGCGTACGCCGTCACCCCGCTCCGGTCGCAGGTGAACGGCAGCAACCCGACCGCCGGCCCCTCGACGGGAGGCATGGGCTTCGGCCGCGGTGGCCCCATGGGCCAGCTGCCTCCCGGCGGCCTGCCGCCCGGAGCGTCCGGGGAGTACGGCTCGTTCCGCGAAGGCCGGTTCCCGCAGGGCGGACAGCCGCCGCAGGACGGCCAGGACCAGTCCGCGCAGGACGGCCGGGCCGGGCGGGCGACCGGCGGCCCCGGCGGCGGCGTCAGCGACGCGATGGTCAAGTACCTCCTCGCGAACCAGGGCCGGGCCGAGTGGCTCGTGGCCGTCGGCAGCGCCCAGCAGGCGTCCTCGATCATCCTGTCCACGGGCCGGCCCGTCATCGCGATGGGCGGCTTCACCGGCAGCGACCCGGCCATGACCGTGGACCGTCTCAAGGAGCTCGTCTCGTCCGGCCGGCTCCGGTACGTGCTCGGCGGCGGCGACCGCGGCGGCCCCGGCCGGGGCAACACCGAGGTCACCACGTGGGTGCAGCAGAACTGCACGGCCGTGGACGGTCAGGACGGCCTCTACGACTGCTCCGCCGCGGCCTCCTGACGGATAGGCTGGCCCGGTGCGGAGTACGTCCCGGGCCGATCAGGCTGACCAGCGCAGGGCCGAGCTGCTGGAGGCCACGCGCAAGGTGGTGCTGGAGCGCGGTCTGGCCCACACCCGGATCGCCGACATCGCCAAGTCGATCAACGTCAGCGGCGGCCTCATCCACTACCATTTCGCCACCAAGGACGAGCTGATCACCGCCATGCTCCGGGCCACCCTCGACATCGAGAGCGCCAAGCTCGACGAGCTGGTCGCGGGCCCGGGCTCGGCGGCGGAGCGCCTGGACCGGGTGCTGCGCTACTACATCCCGGAGTCGCCGTCCGACCAGAGCTGGCTGCTCTGGATCGACGCGTGGAACACCGCGCTGCGCGAGACGGCCGTCAACGAGATCATGCTGGAGCTGGAGACGGCCTGGCTCGACGCGCTGGCCCGGGTGCTGTCCGACGGCACGGACGCGGGGGAGTTCGCCTGCGAGGACCCGGCGGGCGCGGCCGAGCGGATCGACGCCATGCTCGACGGGCTCATCATCCGCTACACGCTCCACCCCGACGTGCTGAGCCGGGGGCGGCTGCTGGCCCACGCCCGCACGGCCGCGGCCCGCGAGGCCGGCATCCCGGTGACGTCCTTCCCCGGCTGACGGCCCCGGCGAGGACGGTCCCGGCGGGGACGGCTCAGGCGGGCAGGGCGGCGAGCAGGAACGCGAGGCGGGCGGCGGCGGACTCGACATCGTCCGCGGTGCCGAGCCGGTAGCCCCACGACGTGACGAAGCTGCCGTCCTCCGAGCAGGTCACGGTCTCCGCCAGCGTGGTGGAGAAGCGGTTGCGCACCGACACGTACGCGGGATCGCTGGCCAGGGAGAGGCTCTGGATCGCCAGATCCGCGTGACGGCCCGCGTACCACGCGAACCGCTCGAGGCTGAGCGCGGTATCAAGCATCATGCGTCACCTCCGCAACGTCTCCCGCGACAGAATTGCACGATCTTGTGGAGGCGGGCAAGCAATTGCGAGGATTAATGCGACGATTGTTTCCGGTATCCATCGAGAATACGGATGATGACGTCCCTGCCGTCCTCGTCGAAGGCCGCCGCCTTGGCGAAGTCATCGAACGCGCGGACGTAGAAGGCGACGTCCTCGGGGTCGCGGAGCACGAGATCCTTGGTCAGGGTGGCCACGCCCACCATGGCGTCGTTGTAGATCCAGAAGCCGTTGATCGGGGCGGCCGGCAGCTCCGCGTCGTAGGGGACGACCCCGAACTCGACATTCGGCAGGGTGCTGACCGCGAGCAGCCGGTCGAGCTGACCCCGCATGACGTCGAGGGGAGCCAGCCGGGTGTGCAGCGCCGACTCGGGCAGCACGAAACGGAACGTCCGGGCGCGGTCGTAGAGGATCTCCTGCCGCTGCATCCGCACCCGGACCGCCGCGTCGATCTGGTCGGGGGCGCTGTAGAGGCGCTTGACCTTGCTGAACACGTGCCGGGAGTACTCCGCCGTCTGGAGCAGGCCGACCACGATGTTCGGCTCGAACACCCGGAAGAGCCGGGTGCGGGCCTCCAGGTCGCGGATGTCCTCCTGGATGGCGGCCAGGCCGCTGCGGTGCCGTTGCCGCCAGTCGTCGTGCCGCTCCAGCAGCGCGATCGCCTGCCTGATCAGGTCGTCCGTCGTCGCGGCAGTGGCCTGTACGGCCTGCGCCCAGACCACGACGTCGTCCTCGGTGGCCGTCTGCCTGGCGTTCTCCAGGCGGGAGACCTTCGACGGCTGCCAGCGCAGCCGCTCGGCGAGGTCCTTGCCCGACAGGTGGGCGGCCTCGCGCAACTGCCGGAGCTGGCTTCCGAGGTCGATCCGCGCCTGCTGAAAGGACGTCACGCCGCAAGAGGCTAGACGGGCAGGGGTGATCATGCCAGAGGTAGTGGCGCAATCGTGACGAAGCAATAGCGGAAGGTGGCGAAACGGCCGAGGCGCCCGGGGTTACGGGTCCTGGAGCACCCGGCGGGCGATCTCGGTGATCAGCTCGCGGGGGACCTCCACCGCGTCCTCGCCGTCGAGCACGTCGCGCAGGTCCGCGAGGGCTTCGGGGTCGGTGAGCCTGAGCCCTTGGACCACGATGGTGCCGCGGTCGGTCTCGTACAGGGTGGGGCAGGCGCCCGCCTCCGACGTCGAGCCGAGGAACCGCATGCGCATGGCTGGTCCTTCCCCCTGGACGGACAACTGCAATTGCGCGCAATTGTACGGCCCGCTGGGACATATGTGATCGTTTCTGGAAAAATAGCCATATTCATCCCAGGGCCTGCATGAACGGGAGGAACTGGCGGGTCCGGTCGCCGGGCAGGTCGCCGTCCCTGACCATGAGCGACACCTGCCAGGGCCGGCCCATCCCATGGGCCACGGCCCAGCCGACCAGCTCCTCCTGGGCCAGGTCGAGATCCATGCGCACCTCGCCCCCGGCGTCGAGCGCCAGGTCCCCGATCAGCGCCTGGGCGGTCGCCGGATCGCGGGCCACGACGGGGCCGATGACCACGTTCGAATCGTTGCGCCAGCAGTGACCGAAACCCCCGTCGGCCATCCGCACCCGCAGCCCGAACCCGAACATGCGGCGCAGCAGCCGGGACCGGTCCGTGCCGAAGATCTCCGCGTCGAGCGCCAGGATCGCGCCGAGGTCGTCCTCGGTGGCCGGGCGCGTCACCCCGGACGGGCGGCCCTCGAACACGCCGGTGTGCTTGGCGACCCGGCCCACGGTGCGGAAGCCGAGCTTCTCGTACAGCGGGCGGCCCTGCTCGGTGGCGTGCAGGGAGACGGTCCGGTCGCCGGCCTGCTCCAGCGCGTGCTCCATCAGTCTCCTGGCCAGGCCCTGGCGGGAGTGGCGGGCGGCGGTGAGGACCATGCTGATCACGGCGTGGTCGTGGCCGTAGCGGGTGAGGACGTTCGCGGCCGCCAGCCCGTCGCCGTCGGGCGCGTCGATGCCGTGGACCTCGCCGACCTCGAACAGCAGCGACCACTTGTGGCGTTCGGGCTCCCACTGGCGGTCGGTCGCCAGGCGCGTGCAGGCGTCCAGATCGGCCACGGTCAGGCGGCGTATCCTCATCACGTCCGGCATCCTTCCGTATCCGGAAGAGTCCGCTCAAACCCTTTTGTAGCGCACTATCCCCTTCAACCTGATGGGGCTGGTGGAGTATAAGAGGATGGAGTGTGCCGTGGCGGTTGATGTGGGTGGGACGACCCGCGAGGGCGGCCTCATCAGCCGCGACGGCACGCTTCCCGCCGGGGATCAGGCACGCTCCCCGCAGGGGATCAGGGGAGCAGCTCTTCGGGGACGTCCACGAGCCGGGCGCGCAGCTCCTCGCCGAGGGCCTTGGCCTGCGGGTCCATGCGCGGGCTGGCGGCCACGCCGCGGCCGAGGAGGCCGTGCACGACGAAGTTCAGGGCGTTGAGGTTGGGGAACGCGTAGCGGTCGATCCGGTGGGGGGCCAGGTCGGGCAGGAGCTCCTTCAGCCGGTCCGTGGTGAGGGTGGCGGCCAGCCAGGTGTACCGCTCGGCCGTGGTGACCCAGACGCCCAGGTTCGCGTTGCCGCCCTTGTCGCCCGAGCGGGCGCCCATGATCCGGCCCAGGGGGACACGCCGTCCGCCGCTGAGCCGGTGCGCGGTCGCCGCGCCGGGGCCTTCCGGGGCGCCGGCGGGACCGCTCCCGGGGGCGCCGGCGGTGGCGCGTTCCTCCGGCTCCGGCGGGAGGAGACGGCCGTTCAGATACACGGCCGGCCGGACCTCCCCGGCCGGCACCAGGACCGGCCAGTAGACGCCGTACGGCGTGGCGTCGCCCGGAGGCGTCAGGGCGTGGAAGCCCGGGTAGCCGGCCAGGCCCGTCTCCACCACGGCCGAGGAGAAGGCGCGGCCCGCCGTGCGCCGGTCCGCGTCCATGACGGTGATCCGCAGCAGCCCCCGGTCCGTGAGCGTGACGTCCACCTGGTCGAACGACTCCCGTGGCACCCGCGCCCAGATCGCCTCCTCCGCGACCCGCGCTTTGGCCTCGACGTCCAGGCCCGTCAGGACGAGCGTCATCGTGTTGCGGTAGCCGGCCGGGACGGTCACCGCGACCTTGAGCGTGTCCGGCGGCGGCTCGCCGCGCACGCCCGAGATCCGGACGCGGTCCGGCCCCTCCTGCGACAGGGTGACGGTGTCGAAGCGCGCCACCACGTCCGGCCCGGGGTAGCGGGGCCCGGCGATCTCGTACACGAGCTGCGCCGTGACCGTGCCCACCGAGACGAGCCCGCCCGTGCCGGGGTGCTTGGTGATGACCGAGGACCCGTCGGCGTGCAGCTCGGCGATCGGGAAGCCGCAGTGCGCGAGGTCCGGCACCTCCTGGAAGAAGGCGTAGTTGCCGCCCGTGGCCTGGCAGCCGCACTCGATCACGTGTCCCGCCACCACCGAGCCGGCCAGCGCGTCCAGGTCGTCCGGACCCCAGCCGTACCGCCAGATGCCGGGGCCCGTCACCAGGGCCGCGTCGGTGACGCGGCCGGTCACCACGACGTCCGCGCCCGCCGCGAGCGCCCTGGCGATCGGCCGGCCGCCGAGGTAGGCGTTGGCGGTCAGCGGCGCGGCGTCGAGCCGCTCACCGGTGTCGGCGTTGACCAGGTCGAGCGGCCGGCCGGTGAGGTCGTCCCCCGTGACGTACGCGACGTCGGGGGACAGGCCGAGCCGGGCGGCCAGCTCGTGGACGGCCTCGGCGCAGCCGGCGGGGTCGAGCCCGCCCGCGTTGGCGACGATCCGGACGCCGCGGTCCAGGCACGGCCCCAGCACGTCCTCCAGCTGCCTCAGGAATGTCGGCGCGTAGCCGGGGCGGCCCTTGAGGCGGTTGCCGGCCAGGATGAGCATGGTCAGCTCGGCCAGCCAGTCGCCGGTCAGCACGTCGATGGGCCCGCCCTCGACCATCTCCCGCGCGGCCGACAGCCGGTCGCCGTAGAAGCCGCTGCAGTTGGCGACGCGCAGCGCCATCACGCCTCCGGCTTGTCCGGCACCCACGAGGGCGGGCGCTTCGCCATGAACGCGGCGATCCCCTCCTGCCCCTCCTGCGAGGTGAAGCGCTGCGCCGACAGCGCCGCCATCCGCCGCAGCCCCTCCTCGAACGGCATCGCCGGCACCTCGCGCACCAGCCGCTTGGTGATCGCCAGCGCCTCCGGCCCGCCCCTGACGAGCATGTCCGCGTAGTGCGCCACCGCCGCGTCGAGCTCCTCCGCCGGCACGGCCTTCGACAGCAGCCCCATCTCCACGGCCCTGGCGGCGTCGAACACCTCGCCGGTCATCAGGTACTCGGCCGCCGCCCTCGGCTGCAGCCGGCGCAGCACCGGTACGGAGATCATCGCGGGCACCACGCCGAGCCGTACCTCGGTGAACGCGAACGACGCCGTCAGCGGCGCGACCGCGAAGTCGCAGGCGGCCACCAGGCCGAGCCCGCCGGCCCGCGCGGTGCCGTTGAGCCGGCAGACGACCGGCTTCGGGCTCTCCCAGATGAGCGCCAGGACCTCCGGGAACGACGCCGTCACCGGAGCGTCGGCGGCGGCGGAGGAGGGCTCGATCCGCTGCTCCTTCAGGTCGGCGCCGGAGCAGAACACCGGGCCGGTGCCGGTCAGCACGATGACCCGCGCCTCCGGCTCGGCCAGCGCCCAGGTCAGCCGTTCCTCCAGGTCGCCGAGCAGCCGCACGGACAGCGCGTTGCGGTTCGGCGGCGAGTCGAGCGTGATCGTCGCCACGCCGCCGGCGAGCTCCCTGTGGACCAGGCGCGTCATGTGTTCTCCTCGTCGATGATCGCCAGCACCGCCCCGGCCTCGACCTGGTCGCCCTTCGCCACGCGCAGGGCGGACACGGTCCCGGTGGCGGGCGCGGTGATCCGATGCTCCATCTTCATCGCTTCCAGCACCAGGACGGGCTGCCCCTTGTCCACGCGCTGCCCTTCCTTGACCTCCACCCGGAGAACGGCGCCCGGCATGGGCGCGAGCAGCGAGCCGGGCGCGGCCCGCTCGGCCGGCTCCGGCAGGCGCGGGACGGGGGTCAGGACGGCGTGCGCGGCGGGCGAGTCGACGTAGACCTTGCCGCCGTGGCGCGCCACCCGGAACGCCTGCCGTACGCCGCCGTCCTCCAGGACGACCCGGTCGGGCTCGGCGGAGACGAGGACGACGCCGTCCGGGAGCGGGTCGTAGACCGCCTCCGCCTCCTGGAGTGGCCGTGGCCCTGAGGAGCGTCCCCGTCACCTGTCGATCGCCAGCCGCAGGCCGAAGCCCACGATGACCACGCCCGTGACC
>NZ_JBEXDT010000179.1:0-6919 GCF_040605905.1 Nonomuraea sp. NPDC005501
CTCACCCCCCTCCCCCCCCCCCGCCCTCCTCCGCCTGCCCCGCCGCGGCCCCCCTGGGGGCGCCCCGCCGCCCCCCCCCGCCGGGGGGCCCGCGTCCCCGGAGGGACGCGGCCCGCCGTGCGTCCGCGCAGGCTCACACGCGCAGGCTCACACGCGCAGGCTCACACGGTCGCCGACCGGCGGCCCTCGGCGTACTCCTTGGCCGCGCGCAACGTCGTCATGCTGTTGCGGCTCAGCGCCTCCCGCGCGAACGCGTGCGCGTCGGTCACCGTCGCACCCTCGCCCAGGACGCCCGTGACGGCCTCCGGGGCGATCGCCACCGTGTGCTGCGAGGTGACCACGGCCCCGTCGCCGTCCGGCCGTACCGTCCAGCGGCCCGTGTGCACGGCCAGCAGCTTCGGCGTCCGCAGTTGCTTGTAGACGATCAGGTGCTCGGGGAAGCACACCCGCACCGAGGCCGTGGTGTGCGTCGAGCCGTCGGCCGTGCGGGTGTCCATCTCCATGAGCTGCACGTCGGGCGTCTCGGACTCGAGCGCCATCCTGGCCACATGCGGCAGCCGCTCCGGCCACAGGTCGGCGCGGTGGAGGAAGTCGTAGACGTCGCTCGCCGCGCCGTCCACCCGTACCGTGTCCTCGAACGTCGCCAGCCGGTCGCCCGTCCCCGCGCCCTGTCCGGCGCCTTCGAGGGCGGCCCGCAGCGAGGCCAGCTCGGCCTCGCTGTTGCGGTCGACGGCCTTGGCGACGAAGTCCAGGCCGTCCTCGTCCACCGCGCTGAAGTCGTGCGTCAGCCGGACCCGGGTGGTGCCGGCGCCGACCGGCTCGACGATCCACTCGCCGCCCATCGCGGCCACCGGGTGCGCGGGCACCTCCTGCCGGAAGCGCACGCGCAGCCCCTCCGGGTCGAGCTCGCGCCGCGAGGTCCACGTCTTGGGCCGGCCGTTGGCGGTCGCCCAGATGCGGATGCGCTCCTCCCCGCCGCTCTGCTCGATCCGCTCGACGTGGACGGTCGGCGGGAAGATCGCCGGCCACGCGGTCGCGTCGGCGAGGACCGCGTAGACGGCCCGCGGGTCCGCCGACAGGGTGATCTGGTGCTCGGTCTCGTGCGTGGGTGAGGTCGCCACGGGCGCTCCTGTCACTTCGGAGGGGTCGCTCGGATCAGGTCGGTCGGATCAGGTCGGTCGGATCAGGTCGGTCGGATCAGGTCGGTCGGATCAGAAGGTGCCGAGCCCGCCGCAGACGTTGATCGCCTGCGCGGTGACGGACGACGCCGTGTCCGAGACGAGGTAGCCCACCATCCCGGCGACCTCCTCGGGCGTGGAGTAGCGGCCCAGCGGGATCTTGTCCTGGAACTTCGCGAGCACCTCGTCCTCGGTGACGCCCCAGAAGGCCGCGTACCGCTGGCGCACGCCCTGCGCCATCGGCGTCTCGACGTAACCCGGGCAGACGGCGTTGACCGTGATGCCCGTCTTGGCCAGCTCCAGGGCCAGCGCCTTCGTCAGGCCGACCACCCCGTGCTTGGAGGCCGAGTACGGCGCGCCCAGCACCACGCCCTGCTTGCCCGCGGTCGAGGCGACGTTGATGATCCGGCCCCGCCCGCGCTCCAGCATCCCGCCGGTGGTCAGCACCGCCTTGGTCATCCGGAACACGCTGGTGAGGTTCGTGTCCAGGATGTCCAGCCACAGCTCGTCGGGGATCTCCGCGGTGACGCCCCCGCCGCCGCGGCCGGCGTTGTTGACCAGGATGTCGATGGGCCCGTACCGGTCACGGGCGGCCCGCACCAGCTCCTGGATCGCGACGGGGTCGCGGACGTCGCAGACCCGCCCGTCGGCCTCGGCCCCGGACTCCCGCAGCCCCTTGACGGTCAGCTCGACGGCGTCCGGCGTGCGCGCGCACAGGTAGACGCGCGTCCCGGCGCCTCCCAGGGCCCGGGCCACGGCCAGCCCGATGCCGCTGGTGCCGCCGGTGACGAGGGCGACCCGGCCTTCCTCGGACATGGGGTTCTCCTTTCGGTCGGCGCAAGGGTCACACCGGCTGCTCGAATGGCGGTGGACGACCTGAGTTCGAGCGGGTCGCGAGAGTCGTGCCGCAGCGTCGTGGCGAGAGCACCTGATCGCCCTTGCCGAACGGGCGCCGATCGAGGAGTACGGATGCCGCACACGGAGTTCGGGGGAGCCGTCACGTTCGTGAACAGGTTCCTCCTGCACGGCCCGCCCGAGGAGTTCGAGCGCGTGTTCGCCGCCACCTCGGAGTTCATGGGCTCCAGGCCCGGCTTCCTGTGGCACATGCTGTTGCGGCCCATGGAGACCGGGCAGGAGCGCCACTACGTCAACGTCGCCGCCTGGCGGGACGAGGCCGCGTTCCGCGCGGCGGTGGCGGACCCCGGCTTCGCCCCGCACGCGGGCGCGTTGCGGGCGCTGAGCACCAGCGAGCCCGCCCTGTACGAGACGCGGCAGACCCGCGCCGCCGAGACGGAACGTCCATGACCAGGCGGGTGGTCATCACCGGCCTCGGCGTCGTCGCCCCGGGCGGCATCGGGGTCAAGCCGTTCTGGGACCTGCTGATGTCCGGCGCCACCGCCACGCGCAGGATCACCACGTTCGACCCCTCGCCCTTCCGCTCCCAGATGGCCGCCGAGGCGGACTTCGACCCCGTCCAGGCCGGCCTGCCGGCCGACGCGGTGGAGCGACTGGACCGCGCGGCCCAGTTCGCGCTGGCCGCCTGCGGCGAGGCCATGGCCGACAGCGGCCTGCGGGTGGAGGAGTCCGCCGCCCACCGGGTGGGGGTCAGCATCGGCAGCGCCGTCGGCTGCACCCAGAAGCTGGAGTCGGAGTACGTGGCGATCAGCGGCCGGGGCGCCACCTGGGAGGTGGACCACACGCTGGCCTCGCCGTACCTGTACGACTACTTCGTGCCCAGCTCGATGGCCGCCGAGGTGGCCTGGAGGGTCGGCGCGCAGGGCCCGGTGTCGATGGTCTCGGCCGGGTGCACCTCCGGCATCGACGCGATCGGCTACGCCTGCGAGCTGATCCGCGAGGGCGGCGCCGACGCGATGATCACCGGCGGCACCGACGCGCCGATCGCGCCCATCACCGTCGCCTGCTTCGACGCCATCAAGGCCACCTCCAGCTACAACGACACGCCGGACAGCGCCTCCCGGCCCTTCGACCGCACCCGCAACGGGTTCGTCCTCGGGGAAGGGGCGGCCGTGCTGGTGCTGGAGGAGGCCGAGGCGGCCAGACGGCGCGGGGCACAGGTGTACGCGGAGATCACCGGCTACGCCTCGCGCGGGAACGCGTACCACATGACGGGCCTGCGCGCCGACGGCGCCGAGATGGCCGCCGCGATCACCGCGGCGCTCACCGAGGCCCGCTGCGACCCCTCCGAGATCGACTACGTCAACGCGCACGGCACGGCCACCAAGCAGAACGACCGGCACGAGACCGCGGCGCTCAAGACGGCGCTCGGCCAGGACGCCTACCGGGTGCCGATCAGCTCGATCAAGTCCATGATCGGCCACTCGCTGGGCGCCATCGGCTCGATCGAGGTGGCCGCCGGCGCGCTCGCGGTGACCAGGGGCGCCGTGCCGCCCACCGCGAACCTGCACGAGCCCGACCCCGAGCTGGACCTCGACTACGTGCCGCTGGTCGCGAGGGAGCGGCGCGTGGACGTCGCACTGACCGTGGGCAGTGGCTTCGGCGGCTTCCAGAGCGCCATGCTGCTCCGCCGTTTCTGACGGGTGCCTGCAGGGTGCCCGAGGGAGTGATCGCATGGGTGAGACCCGGGATGTCGTCGTCACCGGGGTGGGCGTGGTCGCCCCCATCGGTTTGACCGTCCAGGAGTACTGGACGGCCGTGCTGAGCGGGCGCAACGGCATCCGCCCCATCCGCCGGTTCGACCCTGGCCGCCTGCCCTCGCCGCTGGCCGGCGAGGTGGAGGGGTTCGTGGCCAGGGACCACCTGCCGGCCCGGCTGCTGCCGCAGACCGACCTCATGACGCAGTACGCGCTGTACGCCGCGGACCGGGCCATCGCCGAGTCCGGGTTCGAGCCCGGCTCGCCGCTGGACGTGGGCGTGATCACCGCCAGCGCCTCGGGCGGGTTCGGCTTCGGCCAGCGCGAGCTCCAGCACCTGTGGCACGACGGCCCGGACCACGTCAGCGCGTTCATGTCGTTCGCCTGGTTCTACGCGGTCAACACCGGCCAGATCTCCATCCGGCACGACCTGCGGGGACCGGTCGGCGTGATGGTGACCGAGCAGGCCGGAGGGCTCGACGCGATCGCGCACGCCCGCCGCAAGGTCGCGGCCGGCGCGCGGATGATGGTCACCGGGGGCATGGACTCGTCGCTGTGCCCGTACGGGCTGGCCGCCCAGGTGCGCTCGCGCCGGCTCAGCCCGGTGACCGACCCCGCCGCGGCGTACCTGCCCTTCGACCGCGGGGCGCGGGGGCACGTGCCCGGCGAGGGCGGCGCCATCCTCACCCTGGAGGACGCGGCGACGGCCCGCGCGCGCGGCGCCCGCGTGTACGGGCGGATCGCCGGGCACGGGGCCAGCTTCGATCCGCCGCCCGGTTCGGGACGGCCGCCTGCTCTGGTCCGGGCCGTCGAGGCGGCGCTGGCCGACGCCGGAGTCCGGCCGCGGGACGTGGCCCTGGTGATCGCCGACGCCGCCGCCGACCCCGGCCTCGACGCGGCCGAGGCGGAGGCGCTGGCCGCCGTCTTCGGGCCGCGCGGGGTGCCGGTGACGGCACCCAAGACGCTGACGGGCCGGCTGTACTCCGGTGCGGCCCCGCTGGACGTGGTGACGGCCCTGCTGGCGCTGCGCGAGGGCGTGGCCCCGGCGACGGCGAACGTCCGGGAGGTGGACCCGGAACTGCCCGTGGACCTCGTGCTGGGCGATCCGCGGCCCGTCAGCGGTGACGCGGCGCTCGTGGTCGCCCGGGGCGAAGGCGGCTTCAACAGCGCGATGGTCGTGCGCCGATGACCGGCGGGCCGTTCATCGCCGGATGCGCCGCCTGGCTGCCGCCGGCCGTCCCCACGGAGCGGGCGCTGGCGGCGGGCGAGTGCGACGCGTCGCTCGCCGCCTCCACCGGCATGCTGGCGGTGGCCGTCGCCGACAAGGAGACCGGGCCGGAGATGGCCGCGAGGGCCGCCCGGACGGCCCTCGCGCGGGCCGGCGCCGGGCCGGCCGGCATCGACCTGGTCCTGCACGCCAGCCTCTACTTCCAGGGCCACCACCTGTGGGCGCCCGCCTCGTACGTGCAGCGGGCCGCGGTCGGCAACGCCTGCCCGGCCATGGAGGTCAGGCAGGTGTCCAACGGCGGGATGGCCGCCCTCGAACTGGCCACCGCCTATCTGGACGCCTCCGGGGACCGCACGGGGGCGCTGGTCACGACCGGCGACCGGATGAACCCGCCCGGCTTCGACCGCTGGCGCAGCGACCCGGGCACCGTCTACGCCGACGGCGGGACGGCGCTGGTGCTGTCGCGCACGGCCGGGTTCGCCCGCGTCCGCAGCCTCGTGACCGTCTCCGACCCCGAGCTGGAGGGCATGCACCGGGGCGGTGACGCGTTCGGCGCCCCGTCCCTGGACGAGCCGGCCACGGTGGACCTGGACCTGCACAAGCGCGCCTACGTGCGCGAGGTGGGACGGGCCGCGACCGCCGCGAAGGTGAGCGCCGGCCAGGAGGCCGCGCTGACCGGGGCCCTGGAGGCCGCGGGGGCCGCGCTCGGCGACATCCGGGGCTTCGCGCTGCCGCACATGGGCCTGCGCCGGCTCAGCGCCGGCTTCTTCACCCCGTTCGGCATCGACCCGGAGCGGACGACCTGGCCGTGGAGCCGGCACGTCGGCCACCTGGGCGCCGGCGACCCGATCGCCGGATTCGACCGTCTCGTCACCACCGGCGCGGTAGGTCCCGGCGAGCTGTGCCTGCTCGCCAGTGTGGGGGCGGGGTTCTCCTGGTCGTGCGCGGTCGTGGAGGTGCTGAGCCGCCCCGCGTGGGCGGGAGAGAGGGGCGAGACGTGACCGTCACCATGGTGATGCTCCCGGGGCAGGGGTCGCAGCACCCGCGGATGGCCTGGGGCCTGTACGGCAGTGAGCCGCGCTTCACCGCCGCCCTGGACGAGGTGCTCGCGGCCTTCGACGACGGCGACGCGCTGCGCGGCGACTGGCTGAGCGACGACCCGCGGGTCCCGCTCGACCACGTCACCCGGTCGCAGCCGCTGCTGTTCGCCCTCGACTACGCGCTCGGCCGGACTCTGATGGAGTACGGGGTGCGGCCCTGGGTGATGCTCGGCCACAGCGTCGGCGAGATGGCCGCCGCGGTGCTGGCCGGCGTCTTCACCCTGCGCGACGGCGCGCGCCTGCTGCAGGAGCGCGTCCGGCTGCTGGCCGAGGCCCCGCCGGGCGGCATGCTCGCGGTCTCGGCCGCGGCCGCCGCGCTGGACGGGCTGCTGACCGACGAGGTCGTGGTCGCCGCGGTCAACGCGCCGCGGCAGACCATCCTGGCCGGGCCGTCCGGCCCGCTCGCCCGGGTCGAGGAGCGGCTGCGGGAGGACGGGTTCATCACCGCCCCGGTGCCCGCGCTGACCGCCTTCCACAGCCCCTCCCTGCGGGCCGTCGCGTCCGCCGCCGTCGACGGCTTCGCCACCACCCCGGTACGGGCTCCCGGCATCCCCCTGCGCTCCTGCTACACGGCCGAGCCGCTGACCGGGGAGACGGCCGCCGACCCCGGGTACTGGGCCGCCCATCCCGTGCGGCCGGTGCTGTTCTGGCCCGCCCTCGACGCGATCCTGTCCTCCCGCGACGACGTCGTCTGCGTCGAGGCCGGCTGCTGTGGTTCATGCCGTTCCTGATCGCCCGGCCGACCCGGTTCGCGTGGCCGGCGATCATCGGCGGGTCGGCGTGGGCCGCCTACGGCTACCT
>NZ_JBEXDT010000180.1:0-6887 GCF_040605905.1 Nonomuraea sp. NPDC005501
GCGGCACCGGGGCGCGGCGGCCCTGCTCGGCGGGCTGGCGGCGTGCGCCCTGATCATGGAGAACGCGGTGGAGCAGTGGTCGGTGCTGCTGCTCGAGGAGCACCGTGCCGCCTCGGCCCTGGTGGCCGGCGCCGCGCCGGCGGTGTACATGGGGGCGCTCACGGCCGGCCGCCTGGTCGCGCAGGCGCTGCCCGGACTGCGGCCGCGCCCCCTCTACCTGGTGGCCGGGCTGGGCGGAGGCGCGGGGATCGCCCTCGCCGGCTGGGGCGGCGGCGCGGGCGCGGATGCCTGGGCGGTGCCGATCTCGCTGGCCGGGTTCGCTCTGGCCGGGCTCGCCCTGGGGCCCCTGGTGCCGGCCGTCCTCAGCCGGGCCGCGGCCAGGGACCCGAGCGGCGCGCTCGTGTCAGGCGTCTCCGTCGTGTCGTACACCGCGTTCTTGATCAGTCCGCCGCTCGTGGCGGCGCTGGCGGCCGGCCTCGGACTGCCGGCCGCCCTCTCGGCCCTCGGCCTGCTCGCGCTTCCCCTGCTCGCCCGCGCCCTCCTGCCCCGTTGAGACCCCTGCGGAATATGGCCGGCTCTTGGGGCAACAGTGGCGGCCGACCGGGTATGTCCCTCCGGCGTACCGGTGACAGCGCGAGGGGGACACCATGGCCGTCTGCGAGACGTGCGGGAACGACTACGACATGTCCTTCGAGGTCCACGCCCAGGGGGCCGTGCACACCTTCGACTCCTTCCAGTGCGCGATCCAGGCCATGGCGCCGATCTGCGAGCACTGCGGCACCCGCGTCATCGGGCACGGCGTCCAGTCGGGCAAGAACTGGTACTGCTGCGCCCACTGCGCCCGCCAGGAGGGCAGCGCCGGCCTCGTGGACCGGGTGATGGCCGGCATGTCCGGCTGAACGCTCATGGCGGGAACCGCCCACTAGAGGGACACTGGCAGTGTGGCCGACTTCGATGTTGCCGTCATAGGCTCCGGACCCGGCGGGCAGAAGGCGGCCATCGCCGCCGCCAAGCTCGAGAAGCGGGTCGTCATCGTCGAGCGCCGGAACATGATGGGCGGCGTCTGCATCAACACCGGCACGATCCCGTCCAAGACCCTGCGCGAGGCCGTGCTCTACCTCACGGGCCTCAACCAGCGGGAGATGTACGGCCAGAGCTACCGGGTCAAGGACGACATCACCGTGGGCGACCTGGGCATCCGCACCCAGCACGTCATCGGCCGGGAGATCGACGTGATCCGCAGCCAGCTCGCGCGCAACCACGTCGCCGTGGTGCCCGGGACGGCCAGGTTCGTGGACCCGCACACGCTGGACGTGATCGACGAGTCGAACCGTGACGTCAAGATCACCGCCGACAAGATCATCATCGCGACGGGAACGCGACCGGCCCGCCCCGCGTCGGTCGAGTTCGACGAAGAGACGATCATCGACTCCGACGGCATCCTCCACCTCCAGGCCGTCCCCGACTCGCTCGTCGTCGTCGGGGCGGGCGTCATCGGCATCGAGTACGCCTCCATGTTCGCCGCCCTGGGCACCAAGGTCACGGTCGTGGAGCGGCGGGAGCGGATGCTCGACTTCTGCGACCTGGAGATCGTCGAGGCGCTGAAGTACCACCTGCGCGACCTGGCGGTGACGTTCCGGTTCGGCGAGACGGTGGCCGCCGTCGAGCGCCACACCAGGGGAGCGCTGGCGCTGCTGGAGAGCGGCAAGAAGATCCCGGCCGAGACCGTCATGTACTCGGCGGGCCGCCAGGGCATGACCGACGGCCTCGGCCTGGAGCTGGCCGGCCTGTCGGCCGACGACCGCGGTCGCATCCCGGTGGACGAGCACTACCGCACCACCGTCCCGCACATCTACGCGGTGGGCGACGTCATCGGATTCCCCTCGCTGGCCGCCACCTCGATGGAGCAGGGCCGTATCGCCGCCCACCACGCCTGCGCCGAGCCCCTGCACGGCATCCACCACCTCCAGCCGATCGGCATCTACACGATCCCGGAGATCTCCTTCATCGGCCGCACCGAGGACGAGCTGACCGCCTCTCAGGTGCCGTTCGAGGTGGGCGTCTCCCGCTACCGGGAGCTGGCCCGCGGGCAGATCATCGGCGACACGTACGGCATGCTGAAGCTGCTGGTGTCGCCGGAGGACCGGTCGCTGCTGGGCGTCCACGTGTTCGGCACGGGCGCCACCGAGCTGCTGCACATCGGCCAGGCGGTGATGGGCTGCGGCGGCACGATCGACTACCTGGTGGACGCGGTCTTCAACTACCCGACGCTGGCGGAGTCGTACAAGGTGGCGGCCCTGGACGCCATGAACAAGCTCCGCCGGGTCGCCCGCTTCGAACTCTGACCAGGGTGGTCCGCCGGGTGTCTACTCGTCGGGCTGGGTGCGGCGGGTCCGCCCGGGGGGCTTCTTGCGGCCCGCGACCAGGGTGTCGCCCGGCGCCGGTGACGAGGCCGGCTCGTCGGCGGGCGCCGCCGTCTCGGCCTGCGGGCGGCGCGGGCGGGGGTGGGGCGCCGTGTCTCCCTGCCCGGCATGCTCCGTCTCCGTACGGGCCCGCGTACGAGCCGCCGTGCCCGGCCCGGTGCCGGTCTCCGAGCCCGAACCCTTGCCCGTGCCTGATTCCGTGGTGGTTCCGGTGGAGGGCGCCTTCGGCGCGGGGGCGGCGCCTCCGGAGGCCGGGTCGGAAGGGCGCGCCGTGTCGGGGTCGCGCAGGGAGGCGATGACCTGGTCCGCCTCCGTGTCGGCCGCGAACTCGCTGGCCGCGGCCGACTCCCGGCGCCGGATCACCACCATGTGGTCCACCGACACCCTCCCCGCGCCCACGACCGCCAGCAGCAGCGCGGCCACGCCGAGCAGGACGAGCTCGTTCACGGTGATGGGGTTGAGCGGCGGCGCGACCAGGAACACGGCCAGTGCCTCGGCGAACAGCACCAGCCCCGTCAGCGCCACCAGCAGCCCGGCGATCAGCAGCGCCCCGCCGATCAGCTCGGCGAGCATGGTGACCGTGGCCCAGGCCCGCGGCGCGGGCGCGCCCTGCTGGGCGAACAGCAGCCCGGTGTTCTTCAGGCCGTCCTCCAGCTTGTGCCAGCCGTTGGCGAAGAAGATGCCGCCGACGCCTAAGCGGGCGACCAGGGCGGCGACGTCATGGAAGGCCTGTCTCACGGTAGATCTCTGCCCGGAGGGGGACATCGCACACCTCAATCACGGCGCAGCAGCGTGGCCACGGCGAGGGCGGTCAGGCTGAGCAGGACGATGCTCACCACGACCGTGGTGTGCAGGGCGTTGACGAAGGCCCACCGTGCGGCGGTGAGCAGCGCGTCGCCCGCGCTGCCGCCGACCTCCTGGGCCACGTGGGCGGCGCCGGCCAGGGACTGCCGGGCCTGGTCCATGGCCGCGCCGGGCACGCCGGGCACGGGCGGGAAGCTGGGCGCGTACGCCATGGTGGTGATCGTGCCCAGGACGGCCACGCCGAGTCCGGCGCCCAGCTCGTAGGCGGTCTCCTCGATGGCGGCGGCCCCGCCCGCCCGCGACTCCGGGACCGACGACATGATCGTGTCGGAGGCGGCCAGCAGCGCCACCTGGACGCCGAACCCGATGCCGACGAAGCAGACCCCGAGCATGACGGGATGGCTTTCGACGCCCCAGGTCAGCGTGGGGGTGAGGGAGAGCGCGACGAGCCCGAGGCCGCCGCTCATGGTGGCGCGCATGCCGGCGCGCGGCAGGATGTGGGCCGCGGCGAGCCCGCCGGCGATGGCCGACAGCACCAGCGGCAGCATCCGGATCGCCGCCTGCGGCGGCCGGTCGCCGAGGACGAGCTGGAGGTACTGGGCCAGCATGAGCTGGAGCCCCACGAGCGCGAACACACCCAGCAGCACCCCTGCCACGCCGGTGGTGAACGCCCGGCTCCGGAACAGGCCGATCTCCAGCAGCGGCGCCGCCAGCCGCGACTGCCGCCTGACGAACCACACCAGCAGCGCCGCCCCTGCCAGGAACACGGCGACGGACGCCCCGAACGGCATGAGGCTGCCCGATCCCGCCTCCTTCAGGCCGAAGGCGAGCGCCAGGATGCCCAGCACCGACAGCACGGCGCTCAGCCCGTCCCAGGGCCTGCCGTCGTCGCGGCGCGAGTCGGGCAGCAGCCTGGCGGCGGCGGGCAGCAGCACCAGCAGGATCGGCACGTTGATGAGGAAGACGGCGCCCCACCAGACGCTGACGAGCAGGCCGCCGATCAGCGGGCCGACGGCCGCGCCCGCCGCGGCGACCGCGCTCCAGATGCCGAGGGCGATGGCCCGCTCGCGGCGGTCGGTGAAGACCTGGCGGATCAGCGACAGCGTGGCCGGCATGATCATGGCGCCGCCGACGCCGAGCAGCGCCCGGGCGAGGATGAGGAAGAGGGGAGTGGGGGAGAAGGCCGCGGCGGCCGAGGCCACCCCGAACAGCACGAACCCACCCAGGACCAGCCGTTTGCGGCCGTAGCGGTCGCCGAGCGTGCCGAACATGATCAGCAGCGGCGCGACCACCAGCGAGTAGACGTCGATGATCCACAGGAGCTGGACGGCCGACGGCTCCAGCGCCGCGGTCAGCGCCGGGACGGCGATGTGCAGGACCGTGGCGTCGACGGTGATCAGGAGCAGGCTCAGGCAGAGCAGCAGGAGGATCGACCAGCGGTTGTCGGGGTGTCGCCGGGCCCCACGCCGTACGAGGGGGGCGGCCTGTGTGACGGTCATGGACCTCCTTGCCGGCCGATCCGATCACACCGGGCCCGCGCATGACTGTGGTCGCCGTGGATGCGGGGCTCGCTGCGTCGGAAACGTGGTTGACGCTGCCTCCGGGCTCCTCCGCTCCAGCTTGCGTGGCAGCTTAGGCCATGGCATGCGCTGGGGATAGCGGTATCGACGCATCGAAGGCCCGCACGCGTATCTCTCTAGAGAGATACAGCCCTATGTCGTCACCTGTTCAACTTTCATCGAACAGCCGATCATGAGTTGGTGGGGACGGACGGAAATCATAGCAAGAACCATGAAAAAACCGACAAATCCCCGCGTGATTGGTGCGCCGAAGCCGTCGCCCGCCTCCACGCCGGCCGCCCCGAGGAGGCGCTGAACGCCGCCCGCGAGGCCGCCGCGGCAGCCGCGCGCGACGACCGCGGAGAGGCCGCCGCCACGGGGGAGTGGGCGCACCGCCTGATGAGCCTGGCCCTGGAACGGCTGGGCCGGGACGCCGACGCCCTTCCGCCGGCGCGCGAGGCGGTCCGGCTGGCGCCGGGCTCCTGGCCGGCCCGGGTACGCCTGGCCACGGTGCTGGCCCGCCTGCCCGGCCACGCGGACGAGGCGGCCGGCCAGGCGGGGCTGGCCCGCGCGTTCGCCCCCGAGGAGCCCGCGCCGCACGCCCTGGAAGGGGACCTCGCCCTGCTGCGCGGAGACCACGCCCACGCCGCGACCGCCTACCGCACCGCCCTCGCCACCGCCACCGCCACCGACCCCGGCCCCGACCCCGACCCCGACCCGGGACCGTCCTCCGGGGAGCGGCCGGGGGACGCGGTCCGGGCGCGGGTGCGGGTGAATCTGGGGTTGGCGTTGCTGCGGTGGGACCGTCCCCGGGCCCACCACGACCCCGCCTGGCCGGTGGACCCGCGCGAGACCGGCCGGGCGAGACGGGCGCTGGAGGTGTGGTCGCGACAGGCCCGGCTGCTGGCGGCGCTGGCCACGATCGGCGTCGCCGCGGCCGCGCAGGCCGCCGACCTCGCCCTCCAGGCGAAACTGGGCGGCCTGGTCGCGCTGGCGCTGCTGGCGGTCCTCACCGTCCGGCAGGCGCGCCGCATCAGGGTGTGGCCGCTGGTGCCCGCCATGATGGGGCGCGACCCGTGGCTCGGCACGGAGGTGGTGTCGGCGGCCGTGTCGGTGGCCGCGTACGCCGCCTGGCTGGGCCTGACCGCGGCGCCCGGCGTGCCGCCGTGGCTGGACCCGGTGTGGGCCGGGCTCGCGGCCGTCGCGGTGCTCGGCTGGCCCGCGCACGCCGCCCTGCGCGCCCTGGCCGGGACCTGGCGCGGTCACCCCGTCCGGGCGCTGGAGCAGTTCGCCGCCGCGGACGGCGAGCGGACGGCGCGCAGGAACGCCGGAGTGACGCTGTGGATCCTGCTCGGCCGCACCTGGTCGGTGCTGGCGCCACTGGCCTGCGCGGCGATGGCCGTGGAGCCCAGGGCCGCGCTGGCGGCCGTGGCCGTGCCGTACCCGCTGCTGCGCTGCTACCGCCGCGCCCGCCACGGCGGCGAGGACGGGTGGCTGCGCGCGGCGGTCGTCCTGCTCGTCCTCGCGGCGGCCGGATGCGCGGCGGGCGCCCTGCTGGAGTGGCCGGCACAGGACCGAACAGCCGGGGCCGCGTGGGCGTGGCGGGTGGGGATGGCGGCGCTCGGGCTGGTGGCGGTCGTGTTCGCGGGGCGGGCCGGGCGCGCGTGGTGGCGCGGCGGGCCGGGCCCCTGGCGCTCCTCGCTCCTCATGTGCGACCTGCCCGCCGGTGACGAGCCCTCCGTGCCGCTCGGCCCGGAGGCGCGCCAGGCTCTCGCGTACGCCAGGAACGTCGTCCTGTCCTTCGCCGACCCGCTCGGCCCGCGGACGGTCGGCGCGGCCGCCTCGATCGGCCCCGCCGGAGAGCTGCGGCTGGTCGCCGGGGCCGGCGCAGGGGAGGCGGTGGAGGCGGACCCGCGGGTCGCGGTGTTCGCGGCCGGCCCGTCGCCGCGCCGCCGGTGGGTGGAGGTGCGCGGCGTCGCCGTGGCCGCCCCGGGCCTCCTGCGCGTCACGCCCAAGCAGGTGCTGACCGGAGAGTTCCCGGGACGACACCAGCGCGGCTGACCGGAGCGTCCTGAGGGAAAGTCCCATAAGTCCCCCGAAC
>NZ_JBEXDT010000181.1:0-6816 GCF_040605905.1 Nonomuraea sp. NPDC005501
CGTCGAATCCGTCCTTCTGCCCGTCGATCCAGCCGTAGCAGAGGGCCACATCGAGCGCCTGGAGGTAGTCCAGCGCATCGACGCCCGCCACCTTCCTGGCGAGCTTGAGCCAGATCCCCGGCTGCGAGGCGTGGTGAGCGCTGAGCCATTCTTCGAATGCCTCAGCCGAGGGGAAAAAGAGGATTTCTCGGTCGCGATCCATCCGCAGCAGTCAACCACGTCGCACGCTCGTGCCGCACTCAGGGGCAGGTCGGTGCGCGGGAGATCGGTCAACTCAAGCTGCGCCGTCCCCGTACCCACCGGCGCCGCCCCGTCCGCTGACGCCGGCGAGCCCCGGACGTGCGGGGACGGCTGCTGCTCCCCCGCCGAGGAGAACACTTGACGATCGGCCGCCCGATGCCCGACCGCGTACGAGCCGCCTACCGCACCGAGATGCGCGCCGCCCGCACCACCACCGACGCCGAGGCCCGGTGGCGGCACGTGGAACGCGCGCGCATCGTCGCCCAGCCCTCTGCTCCAGGCCGCCTGATCCGCGAGCACGGACATGACGCCGTGGGCCGTGCCCGCGGCGCTGCGCGTGGCCCCCACACCGCCCTTCCTGAGGAACGTCTTCTGACGTGCGTCACCGCGTGGGGCTTGTGTCTCTCCCCCGCGCGCTCACCCTGTGCCCCACTCGGACAACACCAGGTCCACGAAAGCAGCGGGATGGTCCAGGTGGAGGAAGTGGCCGGCGTCCGGCCACACCACGGTCGTGGATCGGTGGTGCCCGGGCAGTCCCGCCTCCCACCGCGCCGCTTCCGGGACATTGTGGACGGCGAGCACCGGGCACGTCCGTCCGGCCAGGTACCGCTCGGATTCCCGGCGCACCCCGAACGCGCCCGGCAGGGTGTACATCCCGGCGTAGCACTCGGCCAGCACGTGACCGGGTGTGGCCAGCAGCCGCTCGGCGATCGGCGGGGGAAGCGGCCCGAGCTGCCGCGACGCCGCGGCCGCGCCGTCGGCGCGCAACGCCGCCAGCCGGCCGGGGATGAGCCGTTCCTCCGCCTCGTCCGCGCCGTAGGCGGGGGCGATGACCACCAGCGCGCTCACCAGCTCCGGATGCTCGACGGCCAGCGCGGTGACCACCTGGGCGCCCATGGAGTGCCCGATGGCCAGCACCGGCTCGTCCAGCAGCGGCAGCAGGTCACGGGCCAGGTCAACAGGCCGGTATCCGGTCGCCGGAGCCGGGGACCTGCCATGGCCGCGCAGGTCGGGGGCGATCACCCGGCGCTCGCCGAAGTCCAGCGCGTGCCACACCCGGTGGTCACCGCCCCAGCCGTGCACCAGGAGCAGCGGAGGTCCTTCACGCCCCCGGGTCTCCGCGTAGACGTTCACGCGTCGTACCGGATGTGCTCGAACCGCGCGGCACAGCCCTCGCCCGCCAGGTCCTGCACCCAGAGTCCGACGAAAGCGCCGGTGAAGCCGAACGAGCGCACGTGACCGTCGACGAACTCGTCGGCGTGCTCGTCCGACAGGATCGTCGCGTCCAGCTCGGGGCCGTCGTTGAACCGCACGACCGGCCCGTCGAACTCCACCCGCAGCCTGACCTCGGGCCCCGCCGGCCCGAGCAGGCGCTCGGTGCGGGTGCCCCGGTCGCTGCTGGTCAGCACCAGGCCGTCGGTGGTCAGTGCGAGGTAGTGCCAGTTGCGTGAGTTGTAGTACGCGGTGATGCCCGCCGATTGATGGACGCTGCCCGGCTCGAACCGCATGACCGTCTCAAGGGAGCACCTGTGCGCCGTGACCGGGCGGGCGACCAGGCTCGGGCTGCGCAGGCCGTACGGGGACTGGCCGCCCTGAACGGTGAGGCCGCCGGGGCCGGCGACCAGCCAGTCCGGTGAGGCGGGCCGCCGCAGCGTGCTCCACTCCGGTCCGAGACCGCCCGGGGAGTCCTCGGTCACCGGCCACGGATGGGCGGGCAGCGCGGGCGGGACCACCTCGACGGCGGGCACACCGCCCGCCACGCGCGGCCAGCCGTCCTCCCAGACCACGCGCTGCAGCGCGGTCTCACGGCCGAGCACGCACCTGCGGTTGTGGTACGGCCGGGCCATGAGGTGGGCGACGTACCACTCCCCCGTCTGCGTCCGCACCAGGCAGCCGTGCCCCGCCTTCTGCAGCTCCAGGCTCGGGTCGTGCCGCGAGGTGAGCATCGGCCCCGCCGGATCCTCCTCGTACGGCCCGGCGAGCGAGCGGGACCGCAGCACGGTGATCCCGTGCTCGAAACCGGTGCCTCCCTCGGCCACCATCAAGTAGTACCAGCCGTCGATCCGGTAGAGATGCGGGCCCTCGGTGACGTTGCGGTTGGGCAGGATCAGCTCGGGCTCGCCGCCGTCGAGGGGTTGCAGCTCGATCCCGGCGAACCCGCGTCCCGGCCGGGAGTCGAAGACCATGGTGAGCAGCCGGCTCCGGCCGTCCTCGTGGTAGAGGGCGGCGTCGAAACCGCGGCCGGGCAGCCGTACCGGGTCCGACCACGGCCCCTCGATCGAAGGGGCGGTGATCAGGTAGTTGGCGATGTCCTTGTACCCGAGGGCGTAGTTGTCCATCACGCCGTAGACGAGGTGGAACAACCCGTCGTGGTAGGTCAGGTCCGGCGCCCAGACACCGCCGGAGTCGGGCACGCCGGACAGGTCGAGCTGCCCGCGCCCGGTCAGGATGCCGCCCAGCGGACGCCAGTTCACCAGGTCGCGCGAGTGGTGGACGCGTACGCCCGGGTACCACTCGAAGGTCGACGTGGCCAGGTAGTAGTCCTCCCCCACCCGGACGATCGACGGGTCGGGGTGGAAACCGGGCAGGACGGGATTGCGGATCATGCGAGCTCAGTTCTCCAGGTGGAGCACCACGGTGCTGAGTGGTCCTACCTCGATCGGGCGGCCGAGGGGAACGCGGCGGCCGGTGACGAGATCACGGGCGTGGCCGGAGCCGGTCACGTGCATGGTGCGGGGGCGGTCCTCCGAGGTGTTCATGCCGATGAGGTACCGGCCGTAGGAGCATCGGTAGAACTGGGCCTTGCCGACGAAGAGCTTCTCGACCCCGGGGAAGTCCACGCCGAGCGCCGGGTCGGGCACATCGGCGGGGTGCGGGCCGACCTTGAGGACCTCGCCGGCGAAGCCCTGGTGCAGCTCGGGGCCGGGGGGCGGGAAGCCGCCGGGTGGGATGTGGGAGGCGGCGGGGTCGTTGATGGCGAAGTTGAAGCAGACCCAGTCGGCCTCGGTCCAGGTGTCGCCGGTGGGCGTGACCTGGCACTGCTGGCGGATGGTGGCGACCCGGTGGGTGTCCGGGGTGATGTGGTGGACGCGGGCCAGGTCGTTGACGGCCTGCCGGGCGCGCCAGTAGAGGGAGACGTAGAGGATCTCCGCGCCGTTCTTGATCGCGACGACGCCGTTCTCCTCGTCCGAGAAGACGAAGCCGGGGGCGTCCCAGTCCATGGGGAAGCGGGTACTGGCCGGGGGAAGCGCCTGGAAGCCGGGCCAGTCGCGCTGGAGGAGGCGCAGGGCGTTCAGCCCGACGCGCGGCCAGGTGTTGGTGAGCAGCAGGCCGAGGTGGCCGAAGAGCTGGTTGTCGGCGACCATGCGCTGGGCGTGCCCGGCGATCGAGGGGTCGCCGAGCACGGCCGCGGCCATGACGGGATTGCCGTCCCAGGCCAGCCGCTGGGCGTAGACGACGTCGCCCGGATAGTGGTCGTCGCGCCAGCCGACGGCGGCCTCCATGCGCATGGTGCGGTAGCCGTCGTTGTCGACCTCGGGATAGCGGAAGACGGCCCGCGCGTTGATCATCTTGATCAGCTGGGCCGTCAGCTCCGGATCCTCGACCCCGTCGAAGCGGGTGACGGCCTCGTGGAGCAGCACCAGCCAGTCGGTCACCTCACCGTAGTTCCCGACGTACCCCAGCTCCCTGGTCAGGCCCTTCCTGGTGACCTGGTAGAAGTGCTCGCCGAGGATCTTGCTGGGGTTGCCGGCGGCGTCCTCATGGCCGAGGAACGGCTTCAGGCCGACGGCCTGGTGGATGTAGTCGCGGGCCTTCTCCTCGGCGAGCGGCGCCTTCTCCGGATTTATCAGCATCAGGGCGCGGTTGCAGCGGTAGATGCCGAGTGCGCAGATCTGCACCTGGTTGCTGTAGTGCGGCATGTGCTGACGCCAGTACGAGATGGACTCGGCCAGCATCCTGGTGTAGGCGTCCCGCCGTACCGGCAGGTCACCCTGGTCGGGCTGGGTGGCTCCGTCCAGCGGCGTGACCTCGACGTCGTCGAACCAGGCGGTGCCGCCGCCCTCGACCCGGAGGTCCAGCCGGAGCTCGACGGCGGTGGCCGGGGTGGTCAGCTCCGCGGTGATCCGCGTCCAGTCCTGGGTGCCGACGGGTGCGTAGAACTTGTTGTCGGTGCCGGCGACCTTTCCCGCGGCGTCGTAGAAGAGCACGTCGAGGTACGCGCCCGGGGCCACGACGTCCTGGGTCCTGACCCAGACGCTGTAGCGATGCCTGCCCTGGCCGACGAGGGTGCGGTTCTGCGCGGTGTTCCAGCCCGCGGCGGCGCCGGCGGCGGCCGTGACCTTGACCGAGCGGGAGCCGCCGCGCTTGACCGTGTCGTCCCAGAGCCAGGTGGCCGTGCCGCGCCAGATGGCGGTGTTCCAGGAGGCGGGGGCCGTGCCGCCGCGCTCGAAGCCCGGGTTGGGCGCGCCCACGGCCCGCCCGCCGACCGGGCGTTCCAGCCGGTCGCCCAGGACGTCACGGAGCAGCAGCAGCGCCATGCCGACCTTGGCGAAGCCCTCCCACTGCTGGTCGGAGCCGGTCAGCACGGTCGGGTCGGTGAGCCACTTGGTGTAGCGGGCGTCGACGGCGGCCAGCACCTGGTCGATCGCGTCCGGGTTCCGGTGGGCCGGGCTCTCGGGCCAGTGATAGCCCTCGGCCAGCCCCTGGAAGGCCCAGGAGTCGAGCGAGGCGGGGTTGCCGTCGAGCCAGTTGCGGTGCTCGGTCAGCACCCTCGCCTTGATCTGCTCCAGCACCTCGGGGCCGGGTGCGGGCCGGACGGGCGCGTTCGGCACGGGACCCTGGACGCCGTCGCCGGGGAAGTACGGCTCGGCATGGGTGTAGATCCGGTAGAAGGGGCGGCTGGGCTTGTCCATCGACCGGTAGAACTCGGCCGCGTTCTGCCCGTAGCCCCAGATCCGGCCCATCGACCTGATCTCCAGCGTGACCCGCTCGCGGTCGCGCGTCATCGCCTCCGGCAGCGGGAGCGTGTGGTAGTGGAAGCGGCCCGGCGCGTGGGCGTCCAGGCTGAGGATGTCCAGCGGGTCGACCGCGCCCAGGTGATAGTGGCCGACCTGCCTGCCCTCGCAGAAGAGCTGCAGCCGGGACTGGTCGGCCTCGCTCGCGGCGTGGTCGTCGCCCCAGAGCTTGATCGTGACGTACGTGGTGCCGCGCGGCGCGCACCTGACGGCGAAGGAGATCGTGCCGCCCCAGACCCCGGCGGGCTCCTGGGGGTGCAGCACGCGGGCGGACCGGCCGAGTCCGCCCGATACGACCTCCGAGCGGTCGGCGGTCACCGCGTGGGCGGCTTCGGAGGCCTTGTCCCCGAAGACCACCACGTCCAGCGGCTCGTCGCGGCGGGGCGCGGCGGCGGCGGCCTCGCCGTTCCATAACCAGGTGGCGGCGGCCAGCGCGCCGGAGGACGCCAGCACGGTTCTCCGGCTGAGGTGGTGTGCCATGGGTCACTGACCCTTCAGGTAGGCGTCGGCCTGCTTGGCCAGTTCTGCCTGGACCTTGGCCAGGCCGGCCCTGTCCAGGGCCTTCTTCAGCTTGTCCAGCCCCTGGTCGACATCGACGGCGCCGATGAACAGCGGGTTGGCGAACTGCGTCATGGCCGCGGTGATCTGGGTGTTCTCGCGCTTCACCGGCTCGGGGTCGGGGACGAAGCCGGCGTACGGATCGACGGTGAAGTTGTCGATGTCCTGCGCCCAGTCGAACCAGGTCGTCTCGGACGCGGTCATGCCCTTGACGCGGCGCTCCAGCTTGGCCCGCCAGGAGAGCCCGAAGCCCGGGAACGTGTAGGTGGACAGCATCTCGTACTTGTCGTCGCCGATCGGGTTCCAGTCCTTGCCCTGGACGCCGTAGGTGATCAGGTCGTGGTTGTCCTTGATGGACAGCCAGTCCTCCAGTTGCATGGCCTTCTCGTTGTTCTGCCCCTTGGCGTTGAGCACGAGGAAGTTGTCGGCCTGGAAGGTCTGGTACGGCTTGGCGTCCTTGCCGCCCTTGAGCGGCATCACGTTGGCCAGCGTCGCCCCGGGGACGTTCTTGGCCAGCTCGGGGAGCAGCTGCGAGGTCAGGCCGTCGGTCATGGCCCAGGCGGTGGCGAAGCGGCCGGCCTTGAGCTGGGATTCGAGCGCCTTGGAGTCGAGGGTGAGCGCGTTCTTGTTGATCAGCCCGTCCTGGTAGTACTTGCGGACCAGGCGGAGCGCGTCGACCATGCCCGGCGCCTCCCAGAACGGCACCGGGTGGGACGAGCCGGTCTGCCTGCCGTCGGCGGCGAGGACGAAGGCGAGGGACTCGCCGGTGAAGGAGACGATGCTCGTTCGGGGGTTCTCCCACATGGAGGGGTTGAGCCAGCCGACCGGGTTCCACGCGACGAGCAGCTTGGGCATGCGGGAGTTCACCCCGATGGGGATGATGTCCTTGTTCTTCTGCTTGACGGTGTACCAGAACCTCTCCAGTCCGGAGAAGTCCGTAATCTCGCTCATTCCGTACTTGTCGGCAAGATCCTGACGAATAGCGAAGTGGTGGAAGCGAGCG
>NZ_JBEXDT010000182.1:0-6773 GCF_040605905.1 Nonomuraea sp. NPDC005501
ACCCGCCGGACCCGCCGGACCCGCCGGACCCGCCGGACCCGCCGGACCCGCCGGAGGCGCCCGGCAGCGGGGCGCCGCGCTCCGCGAGCACCGCCAGGAAGTGCGGACAGCCGGCGAGGTCCTCGTGATCGCAGCCGAGCGCGCAGTCGATGAGCTCCAGCGATGCCTGGGCCTCCGCGATGCGTCGCGCCAGATCGTCCCGGTTGCGCTGGAGGATCCGTCTCCGGACGACAGGGTCGGAGGTGGTGAGCATCTCCCGGACGGCCTCCAGGCTGAAGCCGGCCTCCTTGGCCCGCAGGATGATCGCGACGCGGTTGAGGTCGGTGGAGTCGTAACGGCGGTGCCTTCCCGCGACGCGGGCGGGCGAGAGCAGTCCCATCGTCTCCCAGTGCCGGAGAACGTGGGTGGCCAGGCCGAACCTCGCCGCGACGTCACCGATGGCCATCGCCGTGCTTGACTTCATGTCGACATTAAGTCGGATGCTGGGGCGCATGTCGAACACCAGTGAACTCATCACGCGTCTGGACGAGCTGGACGGCGTCGCCGCGGCCGTGGCCCTGCGCGCCCGGTCGTACGAACTGCTGCGGCTCGGACCCGGGGCCGGCGTCGTGGACGTCGGCTGCGGGACCGGCCGGGCGGTCGCCGAGCTGGCCGAGCGGGGATGCCTGTCGATCGGCGTGGATGTCAGCGACGAGATGATCGCCGTCGCGCGCCGGAGATGGCCCGAAGGGGACTTCAGGACGGGAGACGCCTACGCCCTGCCGCTCGACGACGGCGAGGTCGCCGGGTACCGGGCGGACAAGGTGATGCACGAGCTGGCCGACGCCGGCCGCGCCGTGCGCGAGGCCGGCCGTGTGCTCGCCCCGGGAGGCCGTATCGTGCTCACCGGCCAGGACTGGGACGCGTTCGTCATCGACTCCGGCGATCCGGCCCTCACCCGGACCATCGTGCACGCCGGCGCCGATCAGATCCCCGATCCCCGCGCCGCCCGCCGCTACCGGAACCTGCTGCTCTCAGCGGGCTTCGGCGACGTCCACGTGGAGATCCACACAATGGTCTTCACCGACGCGAAGGCGCTGCCCCTGCTCACCGGCAGGGCGGAGGCGGCCTTCGCGGTGGGGGCCGTCACCCTGGAGCAGCGTGACGCCTGGACCGCGGAGCAGAAGGAACGGGCGCGGCGGGGGCGGCTGTTCCTGGCCGTCCCGCTGTTCGTCGCCTCGGCCACCTGGAACCGGGGAGCCTCGGCCACCTGGAACCGGGGATAGGGCGGCCGGGACCGCTCCTGCCGTCTCCGCGCAGCCGGCGAGCGGGGCAGCGGGACTATGCCGGCTGATCGGCCGGTTCGAGTCCGGCCAGGAGGTTGAAGGAGCCGGTCAGCAGGTTGAGGGCGACGAGGCCGGGGAGCTCGGCGATGACACGGTCGCTCCAGCCGTGCGCCCGGAGATCGGCGACGTCCTGGTCGGTGATCGAGGACGGCTCGGCGAGCACGCGGACGGCGACGGCGATGAGCGCCGCTTCGCGGGCGTCGGTGGAGGTGCCCTGGCGGGCCAGGGCGATGTCCGGCTCGCTCAGCCCCGCCGCCCGGGCGCCCTGGGTGTGGGCGTCGAGGCAGAGGCCGCAGCCGATCCACTCCTGTACGGCCAGTGAGATCTTCTCGCTGAGGGCGCGGGGGAGCTTGGACCGCTTCATGGCGCGGGAGAAGTCGAGGTAGCCCTGGAGCAGCGCGGGGGAGTGGGCCATGGTGGCGACCATCTCACCGACGCCACCTCTCCTGGCGATGATGTCGTCCAGCAGCTCACGGGATCTCCCCGGCGCTTCGGCGGGGTCGAGTGCGGTCAGTCGTCGCATGTGGGTTCCCTTCTCGAGCATCCGGCTCGGATACTATACCCCCGAACCGTATATGCGAGGAGGCAGGGAATGACATCTGAACGACGACTGTCCGAGCACCTGGCCCGCTGGCTCGGCGCGTGGCCGCCCGCTTCCGGCCTTGACATCGTCGGCGAGCCGGGACGGACGCGGCCCGGCTGGGACGGCAGGCTCCATCCGGTTCTGGGAGTGGCGGGGCCGGAAGGCGGCGTCCTGTCGGTCCCGCCCGAGCATGCCGGGCCGGTTTCGCGGCGATACGCCGCCGACGGTGACCTCGCCGTGGTGGGGCCGCAGGTACCGGCCATGGTGGGGTATCCGCAGCGGGGATGGTTCACCGCCGTGTACCGGTGGACCCTCCGGCCCGCGTCGCTGCCCGAGGCCGGAGAGTGGGTCCCCGCCGACGACCCCCACGTCCCGGCGTGGTTGCGGCCCTTCGGCGGCGACGTGCTGGTGGCCCGGGACCCGGAGACCGGAGCGCATCTCGCCGGCGTCGGGATCAAGCGCCATGACGCGTACGGGCACGAACTGGCCGTCGTGACGGCTCCCCAGGCTCAGGGGCGGGGGCTGGCACGCGGACTCGTCGCCCAGGCCGCCCGCCGGGTCCTCGACGAGGGGGCGGTCCCCACGTACATGCACGCCCCGGACAACCTCGCCTCGGCCGCCGTCGCCGTGGCGGCCGGTTTCCCCGACGGCGGCTGGACCTCTTTCGGCCTGACCGAAGAGACTCCTTGACGCCCTGCCACACCAGCCGACGGGGGTCAGCTGTCGAGAACCTGGAGGTCGTTGACCGTGTAGGCCAGCGAGGCGCGGAAGCCCATGCCGGTGCGTTCCGGATCGAGGGCAGCCAGTTCCTCGCCACGGGCCGGGAGGAAGGACAGCTCTCCGGACCCGATCCACGCGTTGTCGATGTGCAAGTCGTCGAATACGGCCATGACCAGCTCGTGTACGGTCGGCTTGTCGTGCTGGCCGGCGGTGAGGCGGGGGAAGTGGCGGAGGTTGACGGTGGGCCTGGTCAGCAGCTTTGCCGCGTCGGGGACGGGTTGTTCCAAGGTGACCAGGGCCTCGGCGATGCGCTGCGCAGCGGTCGAGGCGGTGGCGGCGAACCGGCCGCCCGGTTCGACCCGCGGTGTGGCCGGGCTGTGTGCGGCGAAGGCCCTGGTCTGGTGTACGGTGCCGAGCTTCTTGGGAAAGCCCTGGATCCATCCGCGGGCGAGGGCCGCGTCATTGTCGACGTAGATGTAGGGGCACCAGGCGACGGGCGTGTCCTGCCACAGGGCGTCGATGAGGACCATGAACTCGCGGTACTGGCTGCGCACCGGATCGAGATAGTCCTGGCCATCGGCGGAGAACTGCCAGTCGATGAACATGGCGGTGCCGTGTCCGGAGGCCGAGGGATCCGGGGTCAGGCCTGGCGGCAGGGTGGCGGCCGCGGCCTCGGGGCTGGTCCAGAACTCCACTCCGATCACGTCGCCCGCGTAGTGCCACGGGGGTGCCGGGACGAGGTTGGCCTCGCCGCGCGGGGACAGGGGCAGGGTGAAGCCGTGCAGCATGGAATGCCTCCGAACTGGCTGATCAGTTTCATTGACGTCGAAGCCTGCGCCATCGCCCTGAACCCATGGCGTGCCCGAGCGGCGGTACTGCGGCGAGCCGTTGATCTCCATGTGCTCACTCCTCTCGACCCGCGAACGGCGTGTGCTCAACAATGGGGCTCTGACGCCACAAATTCACCATGGAGTCGGCACAGGCGGGGAGCCGGACATGAGCGGTACGCACTTCACGATCCTGGGCCCGGTGGAAGTGCGCTGGTCAGATGGGCGGGAGCCGTCATTGAGCGGTAAGCAGCGCGCCGTGCTGGCGAGCCTGCTGCTTCATGCCAACACGCTGGTCTCCCGGGAACGGCTGGTGGAGGCGTTGTGGGAGAGGCCTCCCAACTCGGCCGTCGCCAATATGCACGCCTACCTCACCCAATTGCGCCGAGCCCTCCCACCGGACACCCGCCTGCTCACCAGAGGGACGGGATATCTCTTCGCGGCGACCCCTGAAGAGGTGGACCTGCTCGCCTTCGAACGTGCGGTCCAGCTGGCGCAGGACGAGCACGAACACGGCAACATACGGGGCGCTGTCCGCGAGTACGAGAAGTCACTGTCGCTCTGGCGGGGACATGTGGCCGAGGGCACCGAACTGGCGGGCTGGGCGCTGGCCCGCGCGACTCAGGTGGATGAGCGGCGCACGGCCGTCCGGTTGAGCTGGGCCGAGGCGAAGCTCAGCCTGGGCGAAGCCGGCGACGTGATCGAAGTCCTGCGCGCCCTGGTCGCCGAGCAGCCACTCAGCGAGAGTGCGTGGCGCTTGCTCATGCTCGCTCTCGCGCGCAGCGGGCATCGTGATGCGGCCCTGATCGCTTATCAGCGGGCCCGCGCCGTCATCGTCGATCAGCTGGGAGTCGAGCCCAGCCCGCAGCTCCAGCGACTCCAGACGGACATCCTGGCCGGCACCGTGGCCGTCCCGGCACCGCAGACGTGGCAGCGAATCTGCCAGCTTCCTTCCGACATAGCAGATTTCGTGGGAAGAGCCGAGGAACTCGGCCAAGTCCTCACGGCGCTACGCCCGGCGCCCCAGAGAACGGCACCGGCCGTCGTCGTACTGAGCGGATCTCCTGGAGTGGGTAAGAGCACCCTGGCCGTGCATGCCGCCCACCGGCTTCGCGACGACTTTCACGATGGTCAGCTCTACCTGAACCTCAGATCCGGCGACACCGCGGGCGAACCCGCCGCGCTCCTCGCCGAGGCTCTCCGCTCACTGCAGTGGCCCGGATCCGACATCCCGGACTCGGTCCAGGCCAGGGCCGCGCTGTATCGGTCGCTGCTGGCGGATCGAGCTGTGCTCGTCGTCCTCGACGACGCCGAGCACGAGAGCCAGGTGCGATGTCTGCTGGCGGGCACTCCGCGCAGCGCCGTGCTGGTGACCAGCCGCGGTCCCCTCGCCACGCTGGCCGGTGCCACCCGCGTCTCGCTCGGCATGCCGTCCGAGACCGAGGGACAGTCGCTGCTCGAGCGGATCGTCGGCGCGGACCGGGTACGGGGCGAGCCTGAGGCGGCGCGGACGATCGTGCTGGCGTGCGGACAGCTGCCTCTGGCCATCAGGGTGGCCGGAGCCAGGCTTTCCATCAGGCCCGCCTGGCCGTTGCGGGAACTGGCCACGCGGTTGACGGACGGCCGCCCCCTGGACGAACTGACTCTCGGTGAGCTGGACATCCGCACAACCTTCTCGGTGAGCTACGAGCTGTTGCCGGAGCTGCCCCGCCGTGCTTTCCGGCTGATCGGCCTGTCCGGTATCGGCAGCGTCGCGGAGTGGAGCGTGACCGCGCTGCTGGGCACATCCATGCGCGAGGCGGACGCGGCGCTGGAGACGCTTGTCGCGGCTGGACTGTTGCGCGCGAGCACAGTCGATCGAAGCGGGCAGACTCGTTACCGCATGCATGATCTCCTGCGGAGATTCGCGGCCGAGCGAGCAGCGACCGAGGATTCACCTCAGCAGCGTCAGACGGCGATACAACGGCTGGTTGACGAGTGCCTGGCGAGACTGCGTCTCGCAGGCCTCGAACATCCGCCGCCGATGGTCCCCCTGATGGCGCGGGCGCGTTCCGACGGACATCTCCCTGGCCCAGCCGAACGGATGTCGGCCGAATGGTTGTCGGCCGAGCGGGAGACCCTCCTGGCGGCTGCTCAGGCCGTCCCCTCCGAACCGGCGGCGGAGCTCGCCCTGCGCCTCGTACCGTTCCTCGTCACGAGCGGCCTTCGGGCGGACGCGGTCCGCCTCCTGCAGAGCGCCGCCCAGCGGGCGCCCGAGCAGGACACGGCGATGCTGGCGCGACTGGCTCTGGCCGACATCGAGCTGGATGGCGAGCGCTTCGCGGCGGCGCGGGACATGTTCCAGTCCGTGTTCGATCACTTCGACGACGGAGAGGACTCTCACGCGGCCGCCTACGCGCTCACCGGCCTCGTCGCATGTGACCTTCTGGCCGTAGAACCCGGGCAGGGGGCACGAACCGGAATCCGCGCGGCCATGTCACGGTTCGAGTCCGCCGACATCGTCGGACCCCTGCTGGACACATTGGTGGCCATATGCGGGGCGCAGCCGCAGGATCACCGGGATACGATCCGCATCTTCCGGCAGACGCTGCTGCTCGCCAAAGACCGACACTACGGCGAACCGGTCATGCGGTTCCTGCGCACTCTCGTGACCGGGATCGTGTGCTTCCGCGAGAATGACTTCCGCGGAGCCATCGATCGTTACGAGGAGAGCCTCGGCATCATCGGTGAGCTGGGCTGGGGACCGGGAGAACGCTATGTGTTGCGACGGTTGAGCGAGGGTTACCGCGCTGTCGGGCGATACGCCGACGCGGTGACCGCGCTCCGCCGGCTGTCGCTCATGTCCACCAAGGCCAGTGACATGTACAGCGAGGCGCTCTCAGCCTATCTCCTGGGCGAGATCAGCCTGGACCACGGCCAGCGGCAGGCAGCGGCGATGCATTTCATGCGCTGCTACGACCTCATGGACGAACACGACCAGCCGACGTGGCGTACCCGCGCGCTTCGCATGATCGACATCGCCCGCGATGGGCAGACGACCGAAGTGTGACGGTACGCCGGGCGGACCGGCCGCCCGCAGCAGGAGCGCGGGCGGCCGGTGCCTTCAGAGCGTCAGGGTCCATCCGTTGATGTAGCCCTTGTCGCCCTTGGCGAGGTCCTCAGCCCTGAGTTTCCAGGTTCCGCTGGCGGGTGAGGCGCCGGCGTTGACCCAGTAGTTCTCCTCGATGTTGTCGGTGCCGTCCTTGGCGTCGGGGGCCCGCAGGGGGTAGATCTTGCCGTCCGGGGCGATGAGGTCGAGTTTCAGGTCGCCGCGCCAGG
>NZ_JBEXDT010000183.1:0-6743 GCF_040605905.1 Nonomuraea sp. NPDC005501
GGCGCGGCCGGGGCCGTGCCGCCCGCCGCCATGCCTGCCTGGCCCGTGCCTCCCGGGCCGGTGAGCGTGCGGGTGCCGCTCTTCGGCTGCTGCGGAGGGGCGGGCCTGCGCCTGCTCGCGGCACCGCCCTTGACGCCCCCGCGCGTGGAGCCTGGCCGGGCCCCGCCCGGCCTGGACGCGCCGGGCCTGGGCTCGGGCGGCGTGAGGTCGGGCAGTGTGATCTCGGGCGTGGCGGTGCCCGCGGCGGCCTCACCGGAGGCGGCCGAGCCGGAACCGGACGCCCCACGGCCGGACGGGCCGAGGTCGGACGCGGGCGCGCCGGGCACGGCGGTGCCGGCCGCGGCCGTTTCGGGCGCGCCGGGCTCGAGCACGGTGCCGCGGGCGGAGGCGCGCCGCCTGGTCTCCTGCTCAGTCGTGGTCGTCAACACGGATCCTCTCTGCCGCCCGAAGCCGGGCCGAGGCCGCCCGCGGGTTGCGGGCGAGCTCTTCTTCGCCGGGGAGCTCGGCCCCCCTCGTCACCAGGCGGAACCGCGGCTGGTGTGCCGGCAGCGGGACGGGGAGCCCGGGAGGGCTGGTGTCCCTGGTTCGCGCCGTGAGGACCTGCTTGGTGAGCCGGTCCTCCAGGGAGTGGTAGGAGAGCACGACGACTCGCCCACCGAGTGCCAGCGCGTCGAGGGCCGCGGGCAGCGCCGCCTCCAGGGCGGCGAGCTCCGCGTTGACCTCGATGCGCAGCGCTTGGAAAGTCCTCTTGGCGGGGTTGCCACCGGTGCGCCGGGTAGCGGCGGGAATCGCTTGACGAACGATCTCCGCAAGCCGCTTCGTCGACGTTATGGCCTCCTTGGCCCTTTCCTTGACAATTAGGCCAGCGACACGCGGTGCGAACCGTTCCTCGCCGTAATCGCGGAGGATGCGGGTTAGGTCCCCGGCTGAGTAGGTATTGACCACCTTCTCCGCCGTGAGCTCCTGGTCGGTGTCCATCCGCATGTCCAGCGGGGCGTCATAGGAGTACGCGAACCCGCGCCCGGCCTCGTCCAGCTGCGGCGAGGAGACCCCCAGGTCGAACAGCACACCGTCGACCGTGGCGCGGCCGAGGGCGGGGCCGGTGGCGGCGAGCACCTCGGCGAGCTGGTCGGAGGAGGCGTGGACCAGGGTGGTCCGTTCCGCGTACGGGGCGAGCCTGCGCGTGGAGAAGTCGATCGCGAACGGGTCGCGGTCGATGCCGATCAGGTGAAGTGCGGGATAGGCGGCGAGCAGGGCCTCCGAGTGGCCACCGAGGCCGAGGTTGGCGTCGACGACGACGGGCCGCTCACCGCCCAGCGCCGGAGCCAGCAGCTCCAGTACGCGGTCGAGCATGACCGGAACGTGACCACCCGTACCTGTGGCGTCGTGCATCTCCAACCCCCCTCTCGCGTCCTTTGCTCGCGGATGACGCGGTCGGCGATCCTATCGGCCTTGCCTGGGTCCCCACCCGGTGCCGCCCGGCCAGGTCCCCATCCGCACCCTCTTCGTGGAAGCCCGCCATCTGACACCGGGGAAGGTGCATCAGCTGGCCGGCAGTGGTTGCGGGTGGAGACCTCGCCGAACGACATCTCCGACGGATCAACCGTGACTTCTACAAGATCCCTGGCAGCACCTCCTCCGACAGATCGGCGAACGCCTGCTCCTGTGCGTTGAGGTAGGTGTCCCACGCCTGCGCGTCCCAGATCTCCAACCGGGTGTTGGCCCCGATGACGACGCAGTCGCGTTGCAGGCCGGCGTACTGGCGCAGGCTCTGCGGGATGGTGATGCGGCCCTGCTTGTCGGGGGTCTCGTCGGACGCGCTGGCGAAGAAGACGCGGCTGTAGTCACGCACCGCCTTGGCGGTGACCGGGGCGGTACTGAGAGCCTCGGTTATGCGCTGGAACTCCTCCACGGGAAAAACGTAGAGGCATCGCTCCTGGCCTTTGGTGATCACAAGACCCTCCGCCAGCTCCTCACGGTACTTAGCCGGCAGGAACAGCCGTCCCTTGTCGTCCAGACGCGGTTGATGGGTGCCGAGGAACATCGGCTCCACCTCCCGTGCCTAGTGAAGCGCTCGACGCTGGCGCACCGGCCCTCCACTGCGCACCACCATACTCCACTTCTCCCCACCGTCAACTGATTCAACCCCATGTCGCGGGCCGATCGGCTCGCGTTTTCGCAGGTCAGAGAGGTGGAGTGCGGTGGGGGGCGCGGGGGGCGCGCCGGCCGTGGCGGGCGTGTCGAGGGGGCGGGAAAAGCCGCCGCAGAACGGAACGAGCGCGCGGAGCCACATGCGTGGAGGAAAGTGGGGCGCGCATGGTAGCCCCGATGTCACCGGATTCGCACGGCTATGGCATGAGAACAGGACACTGTCCAAGTTCTCTGGAAAATCAGCAAATGTCGCCCCAGAACCCGCAGCATCGTAGGGTCGTACACACAATGGAAAAGGAACGGCATGGCTCCCGCAATGGCTCCGCCGCCGGCCGGGACGACCGTCGCACTTCTTCTCATGGAGGCCTGGTGGCAGTTACCCATGACGTCCCTCACCAGCTCGAGGAGCTGGTCTCCACCGCGCACCGGATCCGCGAGGCCATCGAGTCGGTCGTCGAGGGCAAGAGCGACGCCGTCCGGCTGACCCTCACCGTGCTGCTCGCCGAGGGTCACCTGCTGATCGAGGACGTCCCCGGCGTCGGCAAGACCATGCTGGCCAAGGCGCTGGCGCGCTCCATCGACTGCCCGGTGCGCCGGGTGCAGTTCACCCCCGACCTTCTGCCCAGCGACATCACCGGCGTCAGCGCCTACAACCAGCAGACGCGCGAGTTCGAGTTCAAGCCCGGCCCCGTCTTCGCCAACATCGTGGTCGGGGACGAGATCAACCGGGCCTCGCCCAAGACGCAGTCGGCCCTCCTCGAATGCATGGAGGAGCACCAGGTCACGGTCGACGGCGTGACGTACCGGCTCGACAGCCCCTTCATGGTGATCGCCACGCAGAACCCCATCGAGATGGAGGGCACCTATCCCCTGCCCGAGGCGCAGCGCGACCGCTTCACCGCGCGCGTCGCGATGGGATACCCGGAGCCGCGCGCCGAGCTGGAGATGCTCGACGTCCACGGCGGCGCCTCCCCGCTGGACAAGCTGGAGCCGGTCGCGACCACCGCCGAGGTGCGGGCGCTGATCGAGGCGGTGCGCGGGGTGTACGTGTCGCAGCCGGTCAAGAAGTACGCGATCGACCTGGTCGTCGCCACCCGCCACTCCCCCGACCTGCGGCTCGGCGCCTCGCCCCGCTCGACGTTGCAGCTCGTCCGCGCGGCCAGGGCACACGCCGCGCTCGCCGGCCGCGACTACGTCATCCCGGACGACCTGCAGGACCTGGCCGTGCCCGTGCTGGCGCACCGGCTGCTGCCGAGCGTCGAGGCCCAGGGCCAGCGCCGTCATCCGGAGCAGGTGGTGACCGATCTCGTCAGGCGCGTGCCCGTGCCGGAGACCAGCGCCTCGTGAGGACGGGGCTGCGGGCGCTGACCGCGCGGGGCCGGTCGTTCCTCGCCTCCGGTGTCGCGGCGCTGGTGATGGCGGTTCTGCTGGGCGAGAACGACCTGTTCAGGATCGGGGTGCTGGTGGCGGCGCTGCCGCTGCTGGCCGCGATGGTGGTGGCGCGCACCCGGTACCGGCTGAGCTGCGCCAGACGGCTGGACCCGGCCAGGGCCGAGGTGGGCGGGGAGGCCACCGTGACCCTGCGCCTGGAGAACGTCACCCGCCTGCCCACCGGCCTGCTGCTCATCGAGGACACGGTGCCGTACGCGCTGGGCGTGCGGCCCCGGTTCGTCCTGGACAAGGTCGAGGCCCGCGGCATCCGCGAGATCGACTACCGGGTCCGCTCCGACCTGCGCGGCCGTTACACGATCGGGCCGCTGTCGGTGCGCATCGCCGACCCGTTCGGGCTGGTGGAGCTGTCGCGCGCGTTCACGATCGCCGACACGCTCGTGGTGACGCCGCAGGTCGTGGCGCTCCCGCACGTACGGCTGTCCGGCGAGTGGACGGGCGGCGGCGACAGCCGCACGCGGAGCGTGGCCGCGGCCGGCGACGACGACGTGGCGCCGCGCGAGTACCGGCAGGGCGACGACCTGCGGCGCGTCCACTGGCGGTCCACGGCCCGGCGCGGCGAGCTGATGGTGCGGCGCGAGGAGCAGCAGTGGCAGAGCCGCGGCGCGCTCCTGCTGGACACCCGCCGCCACGCCCACCGCGGTGAGGGGCCGCGCTCGTCGTTCGAGGTGGCGGTCTCGGCTGCGGCCTCCATCGGCGTGCACCTCGCCCGCGAGGGCCTCGGCCTGCGCCTGGTCACCGACCAGGGCGCCGAGCACCTGACGGACGCGGGCCTGAGCTGGTCGCTGCTGGACACGCTGGCCGTGGTACGGCAGAGCCCGGTCCGCTCCCTGGACATGGCGGTCTCGGCGCTGCGGCAGGGCGGCGGCGACGGGCTGGTCGTGGCCGTGCTCGGGTCCCTCGACCCGGAGGAGGCCAGGGAGCTGGGACGGGTGCGGCACAGCGGCATCACGGGGGTGGCGGTGCTGCTCGACGTGAACACCTGGGACGGGAGCGAGCCCGGCTCGGACGAGGACTACCACGCGGTGGAGACCGTGCTGACCGGCTACGGCTGGCGCATCGTGCGACTGCCCGCGGGCACGTCGATCGCCTCCGTCTGGCAGGCCGCCGCCAACCGCGGCAGATACGCGTTCAGTCCGGCGGGAGGTGCGGCATGAGGTTGTCGGTCGCCGCGGCGGTGGCCACGTTCTGCTCCTCGATCCTGCTCTATCCGCTGTTCGAGGGCGGTTCGTGGTTCTGGGGGACGCTGGGCGCGGTGCTCGCGGTCCTGGCCGCGAGCCTGCTGAGCGGCCGGCTGTCGCTGCCCGCGTGGGCGGCGACGCTGGTGAGCCTGCTCGCGCTGTGGATCTACCTGACCGCGTCGTTCGCCTCGGACAAGGCGTGGGCGCTGGTCCTGCCGACCAGGGCGTCGGCGGTGGAGCTGGCAAGGCTGCTCGCGGCCGGGTGGGACGACATCCAGCGCTTCGCCGCGCCGGTGCCCGCCAACACCGCCATCACGCTGCTGACCTGCGGCGGCGTGGGGCTGATCGCGCTCCTGGTGGACCTGCTGGCGGCGCGGACGCGGCGGGCGGCGCTGGCCGGGCTGCCGCTGCTGGCGCTGGTCACGGTGCCCGCGACGATCCTGTCCGACCCGATCGGCTGGCCGGCGTTCGTGATCGCCGCGTCCGGGTTCCTGGGGCTGCTCATGGCCGACGGCCGGGAGCGGGTGGGCCACTGGGGGCGGGCGGTGCTGGTGCGCCGCACCACCCGCGCGGCCGCCCCCCAGGCCGAGGCCCAGGCCGCGGTCCGCGTGCGGGAGACCGCCGACACGCGGGGGCTGCGGCTGTCGGGCAAGCGGATCGGGTTCGCCGCGGTGGTGATCGCCGTCCTGGTGCCGGCCGCGCTGCCGGTGATGGAGCCGGTGTCGTTCTTCACGTTCGGCGTGGGCGGCAGGGGCCCGGGCGCCGGCAACTCGATCAGCATCGCCAACCCGATCGCGAGCCTGAGAGGCCAGCTGAACCTGCCCGAGCAGCGGGTCGTGCTGTCGTACACCAACAGCGACGACAAGCCTCGCTACCTGCGGATCTATGCGCTCGACACGTTCGACGGCGAGCAGTTCGGCATGACCGATCCGGAGGGCTCGCCGGACAACCGGACCGAGAACGGCCCGCTCCCGCCGCCGCCCGGCCTCCAACCGGGCGTGCCGGTCGCCAACGTGGTGAGCGACATCCAGATCAGCGACGAGATCGCGAAGCTGTCGTTCCTGCCGCTGCCGTACCCGCCGAGGCAGGTCCGCGTGGACGGCGACTGGCGGGCCGACGTGGACACCCTCATGGTCTTCTCGACCAGGGAGGAGGCCGCCGCGGGCCTGGAGTACAAGGTGAGCAGCAGCGAGCCGGTGCCGACCAGCGCCCTGCTCCGGTCACTGCCGCGGTCGACGGCCGGGGTCGACGCCCGCTACCTGCGGCTGCCGGACAACCTGCCCCCCAAGATCCGGGAGCTGGCCCAGGAGATCACGAAGGGCGCCCGCACCCACTACGACGCGGCGGTCAAGCTGCAGGAGTTCTTCACCAGGACCGGGAACTTCACCTACAGCCTGCAGACCCAGGGCCACGGCAACTCGGCGCTGGAGGACTTCCTGCTGCACAGCCGGGCCGGGTACTGCGAGCAGTTCGCGATGTCGATGGCGGTGCTGGCCAGGCTGACGGGCATCCCGGCGCGGGTGGCGATCGGCTACACCGGCGGTACGAAGATCGGCGACCGCTGGACGGTCGGGACGAACGACTCCCATTCCTGGCCCGAGCTGTACTTCGAGGGCGTGGGCTGGCTGCCGTTCGAGCCGACGCCGGCCGGCTCGCGGGGCCAGGGCAGCGCCCGCGTCCCCGCGTACACGGTGCCGCCGCCGGACCCGGTGGGTGACAGCTCCACGCCGTCGCCCGGCGCGACGAGCAGCTCCGCCGACGAGCCCCGGTCGCCGCAGTCGCGGCAGAACCCGCGCCAGCTGGACCGCGAGGCCACCCTGCAGACGGGCATGCTGCCGGCGGAGGAGTCGACGCCGCTGGCCGCCCAGCTGGGCATCGGCGCGGGCGTGCTCCTGCTGCTCCTGCTCGTGCCGGCCGGGCTGCGGCTGCTCGCCCGCGGGCGGCGGCTGCGCCGCCTGGGTC